>JAZQHI010000001.1:0-16038 GCA_045540535.1 Acutalibacteraceae bacterium
GTAACGCTAACACCTGCAACGCGAACGGTATAGAAATAGCCGAGCAAATGTGCGATTTATTGGGTGCGGAAATGGGAATAAGTCCCGCAGATATAGTTGTTGCGTCAACAGGTGTTATAGGACAAACTTTGGATATTGAGCCTATTAAAAACGGTATTCCACAGTTAGTTGCAGGTTTGGATAACAATAAAAGCCAGCAAGCCGCCGAGGGTATTATGACTACCGATACAAAACTTAAAGAAATAGCGGTAAGTTTTAATATAGGCGGTAAAGAATGTAAAATAGGCGGTATTGCCAAGGGTAGCGGTATGATTCATCCCAATATGGCAACAATGCTTGTTTTTATTACTACCGACTGTAATATAAGCAGTGAAATGCTAAGTAAAGCGCTTTCAAGCGATATAAAAAACACATTTAATATGGTAAGTGTTGACGGCGATACCTCAACTAACGATATGGTGACGGTACTCGCAAACGGTATGGCAGAAAATGAGGAAATCACAGCCGAGGGCGAAGCATTCAACACATTTATGCAGGCACTTAATACCGTAACGGTTTATCTTTGCAGATGTATTGCAGGTGACGGCGAGGGTGCTACAAAGTTGCTTGAATGTAAGGTTAGCGGCGCTAAAACTGATAGTATAGCAAAAACAGTTGCAAAATCGGTTATCTGTTCCTCACTTACAAAGGCGGCTATGTTCGGCGCGGATGCTAACTGGGGACGTGTGCTTTGCGCAATCGGTTATTCTGGCGCAGAGGTTGACGTTAATAAAATTGATGTTTCCTTTAAATCGGCTAAGGGTGAGATTCCCGTTTGTAAAAACGGCGCAGGCATAGATTTTTCCGAAGAAAAGGCAAAGGAAATTTTGCTTGAAAGCGAAATCGAAATTTTAGTAAACTTAAATAGTGGCGAATTTGCTTCTACAGCGTGGGGTTGCGACCTTACATACGATTACGTTAAAATTAACGGGGATTACAGAACTTAAAGGGTGAATAAAATGTCATTAAATATAACAAACGCGCAACGCGCCGAGGTTTTAACACAGGCATTGCCTTATATTCAGGATTATAACGGTAAGATTGTAGTTATAAAATACGGCGGAAACGCTATGATAAACGAAGAACTTAAACAACAGGTTATGGAAGATATAATTCTTTTAAGACTTATAGGTGTAAAGGTTGTTTTGGTTCACGGCGGCGGTCCTGAGATTACTGAAACACTTAAAAAAATCGGTAAAGAATCGGTTTTTGTGGACGGCCTTCGCGTTACCGATAAGGAAACTGCTGAGGTTGTACAAATGGTTCTTGCAGGAAAAATTAATAAAAGCCTTGTAAATCTTCTCGGTACAAAGGGCGGAAAGGCAATGGGTATTTCGGGTATCGATGCGCATCTTATTGAATCCGAAGCAAAGGACGAACGTTTGGGTTTTGTAGGAAGAATTACAAATGTCAATGTAAGCCCCATACTCGATTTGTTGGCTCATAAATATATCCCTGTTGTGTCTACCGTAGGATGTGATAGCGAGGGTAATGTTTATAACATCAATGCCGATACTGCTGCTGCTTATATTGCAGGCGCTTTGGGTGCTGAGTGTTTGATTTCTATGACAGATATTGCGGGTATTTTAAAGGATAAGGATAACCCCGAATCGCTTATTCCTGTAGTAGATTTAGATGATGCCGCTAAACTTTTTGAGGACGGCACAATTTCAGGCGGAATGATACCAAAGGTCGAATGTTGTATAGAAGCCATTCACCGCGGAGTTAAAAAGGTGTTTATAATGGATGGCAGAGTGCCACATTCGTTACTTATTGAAACTCTCACCGATGAGGGCGCAGGTACAATGGTTGTAAAGGATAAAAATGATGAATATTAAAGAAAAAGACAGTCTGTATGTCGCAAATACCTATGCCAGATTTCCCGTTGTTCTGGAATCGGGCAAAGGTTCATTGGTGACCGACAGTGACGGTAAAGAGTATATAGATTTAGGAACAGGTATAGCGGTTAATACATTCGGTTTTTCGGATAGCGAATGGGTAAGCGCTGTCACAAAGCAACTTAACACCATTCAGCATACTTCAAATCTTTACTATTCCGAGCCTTGTGTTACTCTTGCAGAAATGTTATGTGCAAAAACCGGAATGAAAAAGGTTTTCTTTTCAAATTCGGGAGCGGAGGCTAACGAATGTGCTATAAAAGTAGCGCGAAAATATGCCGCTGAGAAAAAAGGTGCGGATTATAACACTGTTATAACCCTTAAAAACAGTTTTCACGGCAGAACTATTACAACCCTTGCCGCTACGGGACAGGACGTTTTTCATAAAGATTTTTTACCTCTTACTGAAGGGTTTGCTTATTGCGAAGCCAATAACTGCGAAGAACTTAAAAACCTTGTGGAAAACGGAAAAATAGCGGCTATTATGTTTGAAACGGTTCAGGGTGAGGGCGGTGTACTGCCTTTAAATGATGAATTTGTTAAAACTATTTTCGACCTTGCTGAAAAGCATGATATTTTGACTATTGCAGACGAGGTTCAAACCGGTAACGGTAGAACGGGTATGCTTTACGGCTATATGAATTACGGAGTAAAACCTGATATTTTCTCAACCGCAAAGGGTCTTGGCGGAGGTTTGCCGCTTGGTGCTACTGTTCTCGGCGAAAAAGTAGAGAACGTGCTGAAAAGCGGTGACCATGGTTCTACTTTCGGCGGCAACCCCGTAGCGTGTGCGGGAGCGGTTAACATTTTAAGCCGTATTGATGAAAGTTTGCTTCAAAGCGTACGTGAAAAATCGGAATATATAATAACAGAACTTCAAAATGCCGACGGTGTAAAATCGGTTTCAGGTAAAGGCTTTATGCTTGGTATCGAAACTGTAAGGGATGCGGCGGAAGTTATTTCCGAGTGCCGCGATAACGGCGTGCTTGTTATTAAAGCAAAAAATAAAGTAAGGCTTTTGCCGGCTCTTAATATACCGAAAGATTTGCTTGAAAAAGCGGTAAAGGTTATAATTAATGCTTGTAAGGAGAAATAAAATTGGATTTTAAAGGTAGAAGTTTTTTAAAATTACTTGATTACACCCCAGAAGAAATCGCTTGCCTTATAGATTTGGCGGCAGAATTCAAATATAAGAAAAAAGCGGGCATTCCGCATAGGGTTTGCGAGGGTAAGAATATTGCTTTGATTTTTGAAAAAACAAGCACCAGAACCCGTTGCGCTTTTGAGGTTGCAGGTTACGATTTGGGTATGGGCGTTACTTATCTTGACCCAACAGGTTCGCAAATCGGCAAAAAAGAAAGTATTGCTGATACTGCACGCGTACTTGGCAGAATGTATGACGGAATAGAGTACCGCGGTTTTGAACAGGAAATAGTTGAAGAATTAGCACGCCACGCAGGTGTTCCTGTTTGGAACGGCCTTACTAACGAATTTCACCCAACACAAATTCTTGCTGATTTTTTAACCATTAAAGAACACTTTGGAAAATTAAAGGGTATCAATTTTGTGTATATGGGAGATGCTCGTTATAATATGGGTAATTCGCTAATGGTAGGTTGCGCTAAAATGGGACTTAACTTTACCGCTTGCGCACCGAAGAAGTATTTCCCCGATAGCGAGTTAATTGCTGAATGTGAAAAAATAGCAAAGCAAACGGGCGCTACCCTTAACTTCTGTGAAGACCCTATGGAAGCCACTAAAAATGCAGATGTGATTTATACGGACGTTTGGGTTTCAATGGGTGAACCCGCTTCGGTTTGGGAAGAACGCATTAAAGAGTTGTCACCCTACCAAGTTAACAGCGCTCTTATGAAAAACGCAGGGGATAAGGCGGTATTTATGCACTGCTTACCTGCTTTCCACGACCTTAAAACCACAGTAGGCAAGGAAATCAGCGAAAAATTCGGCATAACGGAAATGGAAGTTACAGACGAAGTTTTCGAGAGCGGACAGTCGATTGTCTTTGATGAAGCCGAAAACCGTATGCATACAATTAAGGCGGTTATGGCGGCAACTTTATAAATTTTAAAACGCATAAAAATAAAGCCGATTTCTTATGAAATCGGCTTTATTTTATTGACAATGTATAGTATTTAAAGTATAATTCCTTTGTATATAAAATCTCTTTAAGGGGGAATTTTTTAAAAATGAGATATTACGAAAATACATTAAAAACGAGTGAAAACAGATTAGCGCCCAGAAACTATTATATACCCGAGGGTGTGTCGGAGTATACACTGCTTAACGGTACTTGGCGCTTTAAGTTTTATAATCTTGACATAGATGTGGAAGAGAATATTACCGATTGGGAAAGTATTGAAGTACCTTCCTGTTGGCAGTTAAAGGGGTACGAAAACCCTAATTATACAAACATTAACTATCCCTATGCGGTAGACCAACCCTATGTGCCTGATGAAAATCCTTGTGGCGTGTACGAAAGAGATTTTGAAATTGCAGAAAAATGGGGTAGGGTTTACTATATTTTAGAGGGTGTATCTTCCTTAGCAAAGGTTATTGTTAACGGCAAGTATGTAGGTTTTACCGAGGGCAGTCACTTGCAAGCCGAATTTGATATAACCGATTTTGTAAATAAAGGCACCAACACTATAAGGGTAGAGGTTTTAAAATGGTGTTGCGGCAGTTATTTGGAAGATCAGGACTTTTTCCGTTATAACGGTATTTTCAGGGATACATATATTCTTCAAAGACCTGAAAACCATATCACCAATGTTTTAGTTGAGGCTAAAAACGGTAAAATTACAGTTACTTCGGATAAGGCGGCTAAAATTGAACTTTTTGATGCCAGTGGCGAATCGTTCGGTTTAGGAGAAAATGCGAATAAAGCAGAGTTCAGTATCGAAAACCCGATTTATTGGAACGCCGAAAACCCTTATCTTTATACCGTTAAAATCGAGCGTGACGGTGAAATTATAACCCAGAAAACCGCCTTCAGAACAATAGAAATTTCAAATGAGGGCGAACTGCTTATTAACGGCGTATCGGTAAAACTTCACGGCGTTAATCATCACGATACACATAAGTTTAACGGTTGGTGTCAGACCGATGAAGAACTGCTTGCAGATTTAAAACTTATGAAAAAACTCAATATCAACTGTGTCAGAACTTCGCATTATCCGCCAACACCTAAGTTCCTTGATATGTGTGATGAGTTGGGTTTCTATGTTATACTTGAAACAGATATCGAAACTCACGGATTTTTGAGAAGAAACGCAAATGCTAATTACCGTTTTGATGTTGAAGATGAATACTGGCCCTGCACCGATCCTAAATGGGAAAAAGAACACGTTGAAAGAATGCAGCGTGCGGCACTTCTTAACATAAATCACGTAAGCATAATTATGTGGTCAACGGGTAACGAAAGCGGCCACGGTCCGAATCACGTTTCTATGATAAAGTGGCTCCGCACATTAAATGACGGCAGACTTGTTCATTGTGAAGATGCTTCACGTAAAGGGGACAACTCTAATGTGGACGTTGTTTCGTATATGTATCCGTCTTTGGCGGCAATAGAAGAATATCTGGCCGACCCCGAAAACAAAAAGCCATATTTCCTTTGTGAATATTCTCACGCAATGGGTAACGGACCTGGTGACGTTTACTATTATAACGAACTTTTTTATAAGCACAAAAGGCTTATAGGCGGTTGCGTTTGGGAATGGGCAGACCACGTTGTAACCGAGGACGGCGTTGAAAAATACGGTGGCGATTTCGAGGGCGAAATCACTAATGACGGCAACTTCTGTTGTGACGGTATGCTTTTTGCAGACCGTAGTTTTAAAGCAGGTAGTTTGGAAGTTAAGGCGGCTTATCAGCCAATGCATACCGAATTTGACGGTAAGGTGCTGAGAATCACAAACCGCTATGATTTCACTTCTTTCGTAGGTTATGATTTTGCTGTTACGGTTGAAAAAGACGGCGAGGTATTAAGCGAAGAAAAATTCACCCTTAACACTAAACCTCATAACACAGATACTATGGAAATTGAAATTCCTGAAGTTGCGGCAAAATACGGTTTATACTTAAAGTGCAAAATGACAAAGAACGGTGAAGAAATTTCTCATACCGAGCATAAGGTGGATTGCAAAATTGCTAAGCCCGAAAGCCTGTCATTAGCGACTCTTTGTGAAGATGATCGCTTTATTTACTGCAAAGGCGAACGTTTTGAATACAAATTCTCTAAACTTTACGGCAATTTTGTAAGCATTAAGGCCTACGGCGAAGAACAACTTGACAGTAAAATTTCGCTTACTGCTTGGCGCGCTCCTACAGATAATGACCGCAATATTAAATGCAGATGGGGTAACTATAATATCTGGCAAGGCGAAAACCTTGATTGCCTGTTTTCTAAAGTTTATGACTGTAAAATTAACAACGGCAAAATTGAAGTAACAGGTTCAATTGGCGGTGTTTCGCGCAAACCGTTCTTTAGATACAATTTAAGTATTTCTGTTTTTGACAACGGTAAAGTGGAAATTGTTCTTAACGGTAAAGTACGCGACAGAGTAATTTGGTTGCCGCGTCTTGGTTTTGAATTTAGTGTTAAAGGCAGCGGTAGGGAATTTGAGTATTACGGTTCAGGTCCTTATGAAAGTTATTGCGATATGCACCACGCTTCAAGTGTAGGTATTTATAACAGCAATGCCGATAAGGAATATGTAAATTATGTTATGCCTCAAGAACACGGAAACCATACCTTTGCTAAAATGCTTACTATTGGTAAACTAAAAATAGAAAGTGACAGCACTTTTGATTTTAATGTTTCAAATTATAGCAGTGAAATGCTTACAAAGGCTAGTCACACTAACGAACTTATGAAAACTGACAAAACCTATGTCAGAATTGACTATAAGAATTCGGGTGTAGGTTCTAACTCTTGCGGACCTTCTTTGCCGGAAGAGTATCAATTAAACGAAAAGGAAATTAACTTTAAGTTTTCAGTTTCAATAATTTAAAAAATAAAACCGCCTGTAGTCAGGCGGTTTTATTAATATAATCTAATTATTATTTTTTATCCTTTGTTAAAAGGTCTATTATTTCGGAATAGATATATGACGGGTCGTCAATAAAGCGTTCCTTAATATATGTCGCTTGGGCTTCATCTGTAACCATAAGTTTAACACTCATAAAAGGAGCCTCGCCGTCAAGCGCGGTACAGGTTATAAAAGTGCGGTTATCTTCACGTGAGATTTTAATATCGGTTTCTTTAGCGTTTCTGTAACGCGAAACCATTTTTAAAGTTAACCTTAAAGCACGTTCTTTTACCGAGTACGAGAGTGAGGTTTTAAGTGTTTCGGCAATATCTCTGCCTTTTTTGGTGATTACGTAGGTGTCTTCCTTTTCGTCAACAAGTTCTAATTGACCTCTTTGATGAAGAAAAGCGATGGATTCGTTAACCTCAAAACAGTTTGCAATTCCCTCATAATGAAGCAAATCTGCTAATTTATGCCCTGGGACAGCGCCGTTAATTGAGGATAGCAAATAGCATATAAGAATACGCACTTCGGCGGTGCTGAACAAACCGCCTATTTCCGAAACTCCTGCGGAAACTGCATCCCTTTCCATAAAAACTCCTTTAAATTTTGAATTAACCTAAAAATGCATCGTGAACGGCAGAAACTGCGCGGTCAGCATATTTAGAGTCGATAAGCACAGAAATTTTGATTTCGCTTGTAGAAATCATTTGAATATTAATGCTGGCATCGTAAAGAGCCTCAAACATTTTAGAAGCAATACCGGGGTTACTTTCCATACCGGCGCCTACGATTGAAATTTTGGAAACGCTTTCGTCGATTATAAGGTCGTTATACATAAGTATATCCTTTAAACTTTCAATAGCGGCCATAGCCTGAGAACCTTGGTCCTTAGGAACGGTAAAGGTAATATCTTTAGTAGCGTCACGTCCTACAGACTGAAGAATAATATCAACATTTACCTTGAATTGAGCCAATTTATTGAAGATTTTAAATGCAACACCGGGGGTGTCCTGCAAACCTACAATCGAAATTCTTACAACATTATTATCCTTAGCAACGCCTTTAATTAAAGTTTTTTCCATTTTTACCTTCTCCTTTACAATTGTACCTGGTTTTACTTCAAGACTTGAAAGCACTTCAAGTTCAACATTATATTTTTTTGCCATTTCAACCGAACGGTTATTAAGTACCTGCGCACCCATAGCCGCAAGTTCCAACATTTCGTCATAACTGATTTCGTCCATCTTAACAGCGGTGGAAACTTTTCTTGGATCTGCAGTATAAACGCCGTCAACATCGGTATAGATCTGACAAAGGTCGGCTTTCATAGAAGCCGCAATCGCAACTGCGCTGGTATCCGAACCGCCGCGACCGAGAGTTGTAATATCATCATACTTATTAAGACCTTGGAAACCTGCAACAATTACAATGTTTTTCTTATCAATTTCCTTTTTGAGTCTTTCGGTGTTAACGCGTTTGATTCTTGCAATACCGTGGTGGGAATCGGTTTCAAAACCTGCTTGCCAACCAAGCAACGATTTTACAGGGCAACCGAGTTTTTCAATAGCCATTGCAAGCAGTGCAATTGAAATTTGCTCACCTGCGGAAAGTAACATATCCATTTCACGCTTAGAAGCGCCGTTAGGATTAATTTCTTTAGCCTTTTCAATAAGGTCGTCTGTAGTATCGCCCTGAGCGGAAACAACAACTATAACGTCATTACCTTTTTTATAATCTTCAATAATTCTGTTGGCTACATTAAAAACTCTTTCGGCATTAGCAACAGAAGAACCGCCGAATTTTTTTACTATTAACATAGTTTAGGACCTCCTAAAAATTAACCTAAAATGTGTAAGGTTTTATATTCGCAGTTATTAAGTTTACTTAACTGCTCTGAAAGTTCGGTTTCGCATATTGGCTCGGTAATGAAAACAATTTCATTGCGGAATTGGTTTTTAACGCAATTTTCAACGCTTTCGCCAAAAATGGAGTTGAATTCATTTTCGAGTGTGGAAAAATCGTTTGCAGTAATGCGTACAAACATTTTTGCCTTTTCGGTGTTTTCGGTTTCAACATAATTTTCGTCGCCGTCTTCCCAAGACAAGTATTTGCGTGCATCAAGGTGCTTAATACAGTCCATAATATCGGCAACAACTGCACTTGCGGTGGCTTCTTTGCCGGCACCCTTGCCGTAAAACATAACTTCGCCTGTTTGGTCACCTGTAACCATTACTGCGTTGAATACACCGTTCACTCCCGAAATCACGCAATCCCTGCTAACAAGTGTAGGTCTTACGCTGGCGGTAATTTTACCGTTTCCCAGTTTTTTAGTGTTTGCGATTAGTTTGATTACGTAACCTAAGGTATCTGCTGCGGCAACATCGTCAAGCGTTATGTCGGTTATACCCTCGGTTTTAACCTGTTCAGGATAAACATGCTTTCCAAAGCCCAAAGCGGCTAAAATACAGATTTTGCGGCAAGCATCGTGCCCCTCAATATCCGCGGCGGGATTTTTTTCGGCATAGCCTTTTTCCTGCGCTAATTTAAGGGCAGAATCAAAATCCATATTATCTACTATCATTTTATTTAAAATATAGTTAGTGGTTCCGTTAAGAATTCCCGTAATTTCGGTAATTTCGTTAGCAGATAAGCACTGAACTAACGGACGAAGTACCGGAATACCGCCGCCAACACTTGCTTCAAAAAGAAAATTAACATTCTTCTCTTCAGCAATTTTTATAAGTTCTGCGCCCTTTGCGGCTACTAGTTCTTTATTGGAAGTTACAACGCTTTTGCCTTTTAGCAAGCATCTTTTAACAAAATCGTAGGCAGGGTTTACACCGCCCATTACTTCGGCCACAACCTTAACGCTGTCATCATTTAAAATGATTTCGAAGTCTTTAGTGAATTTTTCACTGTAAGGAACATCAAAATCGCGTAGGTCGAGAATGTATTTCACATTCACGCCTGTCTTTACCCTTTGGGAAATACGCTCGTTGTGGTTTATAAGAATTTCGGCTACGCCCGAACCTACAACGCCGTGTCCCATAATTGCGACATTAATCATTTTTACCTCCAAGGGAATAATTGTTTATAAAAGTTTTATATTAATATATAAAACACAAAATATTAATCAGTTTAATCTTACATATTATAGTACATTTTAAAGTCAAAATCAACAAAAAAGTGAAATAATTACGTATTTTCGCGATAATACTTTAAACTTTTTACCAAGGTGGATAAAAATGGAACAAAAAAACAAAATAAATTTTCTCATAAATTTCTTTTATTTGTTTACAGTAGGCATTATTATATACATCTGCGCAAGGTTTTTAATCGGGTATTTACTGCCGTTTGTAATCGGCTCTTTTATTGCGTGGTGGGTGCAAAAACCGTCGGTAATTATTAGTGAAAAGGTTAAAATAAAGCGGGGAATGGTGGCGGCGGTATT
This sequence comes from Acutalibacteraceae bacterium, assembly GCA_045540535.1. GTDB lineage: Bacteria > Bacillota > Clostridia > Oscillospirales > Acutalibacteraceae > UBA737. The sequence continues at coordinate 10,443 of JAZQHI010000001.1, forward strand.
GTCGCTTGTTATTTTTATTATTGCCGCGGCGATTGTGATTTTTGCTTTTTACAAACTGATTTTGGGCGCAAAAGATATATTTGACCGCTTGCCGCAAATTACCGAATACTCCACCAACTTTTTTGAAAATTTACGTAAACGTTTTGGGAGTGTGTTTTTTGAAATTCCGCCCGAAATGAGCAAAACTTTAAATGGAATAAGAGATAATATTTTAGAAAATGCGGTTTCTAAAGTAACGGGCATTTTTTCGGCATTTATAGGGAATATCGCTCAAAAAATACCTTCTTTTATCTTTAGTTTAATTATTACTTTGGTGGCAACCTGCTATATTGCAAAGGATTTTGAAAAACTTGTAAAATTCGGTCGTGAATTGTGCGGAGAAAGTTTGTACGAAAAAATTTGTGATATAAAAGTGATTTTTACAAGCAGTGTTTTAAAACTCTTTAAAGGATATGCGGTTTTAACGGCGATAACATTTCTGGAATTGCTAATCGGACTTTATGCTTTAGGTTTCAAACATTCGCTTATACTGGCGGGCGTTATAAGTATTATAGATTTACTGCCCGTTTTCGGAACGGGTACGGTTTTATTGCCTTGGGGATTAACACTTGTTGTTTTGGGTGATGTAAAAGGGGTTTTAATACTTGTTTTGTATTTAATAATAACCATTGTCCGTAATTTTTTGGAACCCAAAATTATAGGCGCGCAAATCGGTATAAATCCTTTGTTTACATTACTTGTAATGTTTGCGGGTTTGCGGGTTATGGGATTTTTTGGACTGATTATTTTTCCGATTGTGTTTATTGTGACCTTTAAATATTACAAACACCAACTTGATATTGAACGCACCGAAAAATAACTTGTCACATCCGTTTTCTCAGCATAGTATATACTGTAGGAAAATTAAAGTTGGAGTGACACAAATGAAAGGGTATTTAATTACAACAGGAACGGTAACTTATGCCCTAAAGGGCAGGGATATTTTAAGGAAAAAAGGCTTTAAAGCGGGCGTTGAAAAAATAAGCGGTGAAAAAAGTCTTGGTTGCGGTTATTCCATTGCGTTTTATGGGGATATAAAGGCAGCCGAAAGTTTACTAAGAGAAAACGGAGTTAAAATTTTAAAAATCAGTGAAATTTAATATTTTGATCAATAAGTAAGGGGTGACTGCAGAAAACTGCGGACACCCTTTTTAAGAGAGGTGATATATTAGTGATTTATTTTGATAATGCTGCAACTACCGCCCAAAAACCGCGCGAGGTTAAAACAGCGGTAATTAACGCGCTTGAACATTATACTGCTAACCCTGGGCGCAGCGGCTATAAATATTCGGTAAAAACGGCTGATGCGGTTTATGAAGTAAGAAAAAAGACTGCGGAGTTTTTCGGCGCAGATGGTGCGGAAAATGTGGTATTTACCTCAAACTGTACCCAAAGTATTAATATGGTTTTAAAGGGCATTTTGAAAAAAGGCGATCACTTGGTTGTTTCTTCTTTAGAGCACAACGCGGTAATGCGACCTTTAAATAAATTGGGTATTCGTTTTTCGGTAGCAGAGGTTGATTTTGAAGATGACAATAAAACCTGCCAAAACTTTAAAAATGCCATAAAACCTAACACGAAAATGATATTTTGCACAGGTGCTTCAAATGTTTGCGGCAAAATTTTGCCCATTAAAAAAATAGGTGAAATCTGCAAGTTAAAAAGAATAATTTTTGGTGTGGATGCGGCTCAAACCGCAGGTGTAATACCGATAAATATGAAAGAAGCAAATATTGATTTTTTATGTGTTGCGGCTCATAAAGGGCTTTATGCTTTGACGGGACTTGGCGTATTAATATGCCGAAAAAATATTCCCGAAACCTTAATTGAGGGTGGCACGGGAACAAATTCTTTGAGTCTTTTGCAACCTTTAGAGATGCCCGAAAGGCTTGAAAGCGGCACGTTGAATGTACCCGCTGTTATAAGCCTTGGAGCAGGGTTGGATTTTATAAACAAAAAAGGTATAACTAAAATTTACAAACACGAGAGTGAAATTACTAATAAAATTTATAAATCTTTATCTAAAAACCCTGATATCGTTCTTTACACACCGCCGCCCGACTTTTTGCAGTTTGCACCCGTTTTATCCTTTAATTTCAAGGGCGTTGCAAGTAGCGATACTGCCGCTTTGCTTGATAAACACAATATTTGCGTAAGGGCTGGATATCACTGTGCGCCTACTGCACATAAGGTTATGAACACGCTAGAGAACGGTACGGTAAGAGTGTCGTTTTCGGCATTTAACACTTTATTTGAGGCTGAAGAGTTTTTAAAGGTGATAAATGATAAAAATTTCTATAAAAAACTGAAAAAAGTTGTTGATTGAGTAGGCGAATTATGTTAAAATAATAATGAAAAAATATGTAAAAGGATGTTCGACTGTGGGTGATTTTCTAACTACGCTATACACTATCTGGAATCAAGTTAGTTATGCAGTTTCCAATATTGGTTTTTTTGATATTATAGATATAGCGATACTCAGTTATATCATATATAAATCTATCGCTTTTTTAAGAGAAACAAGGGCTGGGCAACTGGTAAAAGGTCTTTTGATTCTGGTCACCATTTACCTTGTTTCGCGTTGGTGGGATTTGGTAACTGTTAAATGGTTGCTTTCAAATGTAATGGAATCGGCTATTATTGCGGCGGCGGTAATTTTCCAACCTGAACTTCGCCGTATTCTAGAAAAGGTGGGCAGAACCAATTTCCGTAAAGGTCAATTTTTTGAAAGTACGGAAGATGAACTGTCGGTTTGTATTGACAAAATAAGCAAAGCGGCAGGCAGTATGCAAGAAAAGAAAATCGGCGCGCTTATTGTTTTTGAAAACCGCACCCAACTTGGTGAAATTATTGATACAGGTACTATTATTAATGCGGAACCGTCGGTTTCTATGGTTAATAACGTGTTTTTCCCTAAATCACCTTTGCATGACGGCGCTATGATTGTGCGTGACGGCAGACTTTACGCTGCAGGTTGCATTTTGCCGCTGACTCAGCAGGAAGATATCAGTCTGCAACTTGGAACCCGTCACAGAGCCGCAATAGGAATGACCGAGAATTCCGATGCGGTAGTACTTGTAGTTTCAGAAGAAACTGGAACAATTTCTATCGCCGTTAACGGACAAATTACCAGAGATTATAACTCGGTTTCAGCAGGGGCAGAACTTAAAAGACTTTTGCTTGAAAGCCAGGTTAAAAATAACAAGAAAGATATTGTTAGTACTTTAAAAGATTTTCTCAAATCTTTAAAAAAGAAAGACCGAGAGGAGCCGCAGGATAAATGAATTTCTTAAAAGATTTTTCGTTAAAGAAATTGTTGTTTAAAAAGCGTTTTGTTGTTGCGCTTTCCATAATAGCGGCTTTTCTTATATGGATAGTTATAACCATTCAGCAAAAACCTGTTATTCAACGTACTTTTACGGATTTAACGGTTAATATAAACCTTGAAAACACCTTTGTTTCGGAAAATAATATGAATATTATCGGTGATATTTCGGAACAAAAATTTACGGTTGTAGTAACAGGACCTACAAGTGTTGTAAGCAGTCTTACAACCGATAATCTTGGTATATATGCATCTGCTGGTGAGGTTGATTCACCCGGAACTTATAGCCTTAAAGTTTCGCCTACAAGCAGTACGCTTGCGGCAGAGTATGATATTACAAGTATTTCACCACCTACAATTGATGTTAGTTTTGATTATGTAGATACCGAAGAATTTACAATTACCGCCAGTGCCGAGGGCGTTACCGCGGCGGAAGGTCTTATTGCGGAAAACGGTGTTGTCGGCGGTACTGAAAGTGATACCGTAACGGTTACGGGACCGCGTTCGGTTGTAAGCCAGATTGCTACGGTTTCGGCATTAGCAAAGGTTAATAAAACCCTTGAAAGCACCGAAACTTTTGACGCACAGTTAGTATTGCTTGACGAAAGCGGTCAGGAACTAAGTCAGGATCACATCACAATGAGCACAACAAACGTAAAGGTTACAGTGCCGATTTCCAAAAAGAAAATTGTTCCTGTAAAAGCGGTGTTTACTAATGCACCTTCGGGTTTTGACAGCAGTTCAATTTCGGTATCATATAATTTTCCAAATGTGACTGTTATCGGCTCGCCTGATACGGTAGATAAAACTACCGAGGTAACCCTTTCACCGTTAGACCTTTCAACACTCACAATGGGAAGTAAAAGTTTTGATTTGTCCCTAAAACTTCCCGAGGGAGTAAGGTTGCTTGATACAATTGAGTATATTACCGTAACGGTTAATAATTCAAATTATGCTGAAAAAACCATTAATGTTAGTTCCATAAAATATACAGGACTTTCTACGGGACTTTCTACAGGAAGCCTTTCTGCAATTAAAAATGTTAAAATTTGCGGACCGGCATCTGTTGTGAATAAGTTTACTGCTGACAGTATTTCGGCAGAGGTTGGCCTTACCGATAAAAAGGCAGGTCAACATACAGTTGGGGTTAAATTTAAACTCGGCGACATTAAAAATGTTTGGGTTGTAGGACAGTATACAACTACAGTGACAATTAAGTAAAAAATATAAGGCGGAATTGTCGCGGTTTACCGCAGAATAATATCCGCCTTGTATATTTAATAATGATTGTAGATTGCCGAAACATCGCTGTTTCGACTAACTATAACTATTATAAATGAAGACAATTTTTTAAACATTTCTTTTTTTAAGAATATACTACTATTGTAAGGGTGGAAAATTTTTCTATCGCTAAATTGTAGGGAGAATGTTTATGGGAGAAATTGTATTCATTTTAATTTTTACAGTGCCTGCGGTTTTTGGTTTGGCGGAATTAATACATTTGTTTAAGTGTTATATAATAAGACCGAAAAAATTCGCGGCGAAATATCTTTTACTGTTTTTAGGTGATAACGAACCCTATGAGCAGTTGATTTCTGCATTAGAAGAACTTATTTGGTCGGGCAAAAGATACGCCCAAAATATTATTGCGGTTAATTGCGGTATCGCTGAAAAAGATTATGTTACTTGTAAAAGTTTTTGTGAAAAGAATAATCTTATTTTTTGCGAAACCGAGGAATTATCCGATTATCTGGATGTTTTACAGGGCAAGATTTAAAAAGGTTAGGAGGTTTCATTTTTATGGCGGATAATTTCCAGCAAAACGAAACCGTCAGTATTACGGGTACTGTGGTACGTATTACATATAAAAATGAAGCCAACGGATATACAGTAGCCGAGGTAAGAGTTGATAAAGAAAATATAACTGTTGTAGGTTTGCTACCCTTTTTGACCGAGGGCGATTTGGCAGAGTTTTTCGGTAAATTTATAGTTCATTCTACTTATGGAAGACAGTTTTCTGCAACTGCATTTGAAAGAAAAATTCCGCAAAATGCTGCCGCTATTTTAAGATATCTGTCGGCAGGGGCAATAAAGGGGATAGGACCTGCCACAGCGGCTAAAATAGTTGAAAAATTTGGTGAAGATTCACTCTAAGTTATACAGAACAGACCTTACGAATTAACGGCAATCAAAGGTTTTTCCGCCGCTAAAGCCGAGGCGGTTTCGGCAGAG
>JAZQHI010000002.1:0-40995 GCA_045540535.1 Acutalibacteraceae bacterium
GATCCGACTTCCCCAACCGTAAATTTTGTCAATGAAAACGGGTGCAAAAATGCACCCGTTAATAATTTAAAGATAATCACGCAACTGTATTGCAAGTTTTTCTTCAAGTTTTATAAGTCTTTTACAAATATCTTTTGATACCTCATCCGCAGCGGCATACTGATTCAAATATTTACTAAGCGATTTTACTCCCATATTGCAACCGTCGGTTATTAAATCAGCAATCGTTTTATCCGATTCATTCATCGCAAGTTTTACATTGGTTTTTATCCAGGACATTCCTTTAGCCATTGGGTTAGGTTCTTTTCCGTCATCCTTATATTTATCCAGCAGTTCTTGAATTTCATCATTTAGTTTTTGATGTTCATCTTTGCAAGAATTCAGTTCTTTAATCATTTCCTCGCTTTTTACATATTCAAAAACCTCATCAATAGCAGATACTCCCATTTTAACACCTGCATCGCATTCTCGTAACAATTTTACTGTATCCTGTTCTATCACAGTACCACTCTCCTTTTTAACAGTATTCCCAAAATCATTACAATAATTTTAAAAAATCATATTAATACCGATTTTAAAATATATTTTAAAAGGTAGGTGATTTATTTGAAAGAAAAAATTAAAACTTATGTAATTTCTATCGCAATTGCATTAGGTGTTGGCGGGCTTTCGGCTTTTCTTACAAGAAACAGCATGGATATTTACAGCGATATTGTAACCCCTCGCTTTGCACCGCCTGCATTCCTGTTTCCTGTTGTCTGGACTGTGCTATTCATACTGATGGGGATTAGCGCCGCTATCGTTTATTTGGACACTTCCGTTTCTTCGCCACAGAAAAAATCGGCACTTTATACTTACGCTTTAAGCCTTTTCTTCAACTTTTTCTGGAGTATAATTTTCTTTAATTTCAGGGCTTTCCTGTTCGCGTTTATTTGGCTATTAGTTTTATTGTATCTGATAATTAAAACAATTATTAAATATTATAAAATAAATCCTTTAGCCGCCTATTTACAAATCCCGTATGCTTTATGGGTAACATTTGCGGGATACCTTAATTTTGCAATCTGGTTTTTAAATAAATAGGCATAATTTATAGGAAACCAAAATTTAATAAAAAACTAAAAAAATTACTTGACTTTATTCATTTGTTATCGTATAATACATAAGTCGCAAATGAATATTTGCTGCTATGGCTCAGGAGGTAGAGCGCATCCTTGGTAAGGATGAGGTCACCAGTCCGACTCTGGTTAGCAGCTCCAAAAAACCCGTCCACAAAAGTGACCTGGTTTTTTGTTTAGTAATTTAATTTTAAAAACTTTATGAAAGCCCAAAACTCACACTTAACGCCTTGTCTACCATATTCATAGAATTGCAATCAAGACTTCCCATTCGTTCTTTAAGGCGTTTTTTATCAATGGTTCGCACCTGTTCAAGAAGCACTATTGAATCTTTAGCAAGTCCACAATCATTAGCATCCACCGATATATGTGTAGGAAGTTTAGTTTTGTCGCGTTGGCTCGTTATTGCCGCCGCTATTACTGTAGGACTGTAGCGGTTGCCGACATCGTTCTGTATTATAAGTACAGGTCTAATTCCGCCTTGTTCAGAGCCTACAACAGGGCTCAAATCCGCATAGTAGATTTCTCCGCGTTTTATATTCATTCTTATTTCACACTCTCGTAAACTTTATTGTGATTATAATTATTATGATTAAATAACCTTTATTACACTCATAGTTTTACCTATAAAAAGCAAAAATAATCAAACTATTAAAATTTTTTCTTGAAAAAGAAATTAATATAATTCCTCTCCCAAACATACTATGCAAATCACATTAAGAATGTGAAAGTTAAAATAAATTCTTGTTGATGCGTTTATTAAATATATCGCCTACTTATCAAAGAACAAAAACCGACTTGTCTAGACAAGTCGGTTTTTGACAGTATCGGCGAGATACCTCTTATTTATTATCGTTTATAAGCCTTAGCGCCTCTAAATTTGTGCAGTATACTATATCGTTTCTGCCGCTTAATTTTTGGCATAGATTTTCAAAATTCTGCCAATCCTCTTCGGTCACAAATTCGTAACTGTGACCCCAAATGTAAAAGAGTTTGTTTTCATCAGTCTTTAAATTAATAAACTCTTCTGCAAGGCGGTTTACTTCCGCATACTTTGCGTGGCAAGTGGGGTTTAGTTCATAAAGATCCTGTGGTAGTTCGAAATTATATGTACTTTTTACCGTTCTGCAATAAGCAATACCCAATTCTTTTAAAATATCCTTGGTTTGCTCATTAAATGTACCGTAAGGATACGCCATACCGATAACATCGTAACCGTAAAGAAAACTTAATATCTTTTTATCAAGCCAAACCTCGTTATAAGCCGTTTTATAATCAAGTTCTTCAAAGTGCAGATGAGAGTAACCGTGACAGGCAACTTCATGACCGTCATAAAGATTAGGTTGTTCGGTAAAGTTAATACGCTTTACCTCTTTAATACCGCCGAAAGTCCAAGAATCGTTATTGGATAATCTTGCTGCATTAAGGTTGAATGTTCCCTTTAAACCGTAACGGTTCATAATCTCTACAAGTCTTATATCATCAATAATACCATCATCAAAACTAAATGTTAAAAGTTTCATTTTAAAGCACTTCCCAATTTATTTTTTAATACTATTCCCACCGCTTTCGCTGCGGCTAATTTCCATTCAAATCTTGAAGCGAAACCCGAAATTTTAGCGACAAATGTATCCTTTACGCCTTGGAAACTTATTCCGATAAAAATTTCTCCCGGTACACTATCTTTATTCAAAGGGTCGGTATTTCCTAGAGTGCCTGTAACACCTATTCCTAAATCGGCATTATAGGTTTTGCGGCACGACTCTGCCATAGCGGCCGCGGTTTCTAAAGAATAAACCCCATATTCCCCTATGATTTGCGAAGAAACACCTTGGTATATTTTAGCCTCGTTACTATAGGTTATAAATGCGCCTTTTAAAACTGCAGAAGCACCCTCGGTATCGGTTATAAGAGATGCCACAATCCCCGATGTGCAACTTTCCATAGTAGAAACCGTAAGCCTTGAATTTATGAATTTTTCAGTTAGTTCTTTAAATAAGGAATGAACCGCTGATAAATTAAATTCCTCATTAGAAGAAAGAACTAAAATTTCTTCCCCTAACAAATTTTCGAGCACAAGATTATCTATCATAAAACTCTCCAAATTTTCAGTTTATAAAATAAGTATACCATACAACTTATCTTAATATCAATAAAAAAATAGCATAGCCTGATTTAAGACTATGCCATTTGTCACTATTTGAATTCTTCGGGTAACGGATATTTGTGCAAAAGACCCAAACTCTTTATACCGTTCTTAAACTTTTTCTGCTTTTCCTTGTTCTCTACAGGACGGTAAGGATGTAAATTAAGCCAACCTATATCCTTAAAATGATACTGTTCTTCACTGCCAATAGCACCTTCAAATGCCGCAGGCATATCCACACCCATTTTTAAGAGTTCGATAAACTCTTCGAGATACTTTGTATAAACTTCCCTTGGAGTGCATCCAAACTTTTTACAAATACTTGCCGCTAAACCTACCACCTCGCCGAGTTCACCCAAAGTGCGCATAACTCTTATTGCCGAGAAAGCAATATGGCTTGCACTTACAAGTCTGCCACCTAAAAACAGGTTCGCTATATCTTTAGAATAAAGGCACCTATAGGGTACGGGATAGGGTTCAACAATACCTCTGTGATAAGCAAAAGAACGGAAAGCCTCGCCAAACTGCGCTTTATTTGTGGGTTCGGGGAAATGCATATCTATACTCCAGGTAATGCACGCTGTACCGTCCTTATAATAAGTATGGTTTTCTATATCATTCTGGTTAATAATATGGTCACCTTTAACGCGGTAACTCTCACGCTTGCCTCCAAGGGCGGATACCCATTTGAGTTTACTCTTAGCAAAGCGTTCTTTATTAGGGTAATGATTTTTTTGGTAAGACCAGTTGGAATAAATGGCTCTTAAACCGTAATCCCTTATATATTCAATTTCGCTTACCATATCCCTTGTAAAGCCTGTTTCCTGCTCCCAGTCACCCGAATAGCAGTTAAGAAAACTTTGCTCATCAAACTTTAAATTCCAATCAATATCGGGGAAGGTGGTTTCAGTGTCACTTTCTTCCGAATACCAACGTATAGAATGACCCATTACAAGTTTTTCACTGCATTCGGGGGCTAAACTCTCATTAAATTCATTGTGCGCTTCTCTGCCGTACATAACCTCGCAATTTGCTTTGCGAGCCAAAACTGCATCACCGCTGCAATCCGAAAACAGTTTTGCCCTATGCCTTGTTTTTTTACCCGTTACGGTATTGGTACAAACAACCGAAACAATGTTTTCGTTCTCAGTTTCGACCTCGGTCACACACTCATTAAGCAAAACTTTGTAGGGCGTTCTACAGTAGTGTCTGCGATTCTGGAAACTGAATATTTTTCGCGCGTCCTCAAAATATTCCTCTTCATATATAGAGGGGTCACCCATAATAGGACTGATTTCGCGGACAACATTTCCTATTTTTTCATAAGGGGGAAGATTTATAATACCGCCCATACAAACTCTTATTTCCGAACTGTTGCAACCGCCTAAAACCGAGCGGTCATTTATAAGCAAGGTTGAAACGCCGCTTCTTATAGCCGAAATCGCGGTGCAAATCCCTGCAATACCGCCGCCAACAACGATTAGTTCGTATTCTACATCGCTATCGGTAATGGTTTTCCAATTAAGGCGCTGGCGCAAATCCTCGGTATTGTTTGGAACGGTGTCCTCAGTAGTAAAATAAACCGCATCACATCTTGCATTAAAACCTGTAAAATCTTTAAGTGAAACAGTGTTCAAGCCAATTTTCAGTTCGGCAGTTCCCGCTTTTTGCCATGCCCATTCTTTACCGTTGGTACCAAGTACTTGCGGCAAAAGTTTACCGTTTATGCTAATACCGAACCTACCTGCCGACTCCTTAACATCCCAAACGGCAGTCCAATCGCGAGTAAGCACCCAAACGTTATAATTACCGCCAAAATCGGCATAAATTTCGGTTGAAGCATCGGCTACAGGTATACCCATACCGTGCGCCATAATATAGGAAGAATTAATTGTTTCCATAGACTGTTGGTCAATTACCCAACCGCCTAAATTTTCAAAATTTTCTGCCTCTATAAAAATTTCGGGCATTGAAATTTCCCCCTTTTATTTTTTAATTGGTATCCTGATTTCCCAATCAAAACCGTCATTTTCCATATCCCAAGGATAAACTTCAAGGTTAGGCAAGCCGTCATATCTTACATATCCCGAACTTTCCAACCACTGCATAATTATATCTTTATAAAAAGCGTTTACCACACTATCCTCAGTAGTATTAAGGCGAAACACCGCCCAAAGTGCTGAGGGAATAAATATACTACTTCCCTCGCCTTTATCATTACGCTTACCTATTACGCAACTAACGTTATTAAGGGAATTACTGTAGGAAACATAGATTTTCTCGTTCTCAGAAAATGTATCCGAATATTGAGAATCATAAAAATCCGACCAGACCTTTTCGCAACATTCGGTATCACTAAGGTCAGAGTCGCCCTTAAAACCGTTTATGTAAAACTCGCTGTCGCTTATAATTTTGTAACTTATATTACTGCCGCCCGTTGTGATTATATCTGCGCCGACTTTTGATAGCATTTTAGCATCGGCACTTCGTTCGCGAATGTCTTTAGGCGAAACACCATGATACTCCTTAAACGCCCTTGAAAAAGAGGATGCGCTGTCATAACAGTATTTAACTGCAATATCGGTAACGGTTAAATCGGTATTTACTAAATCAACCGCCGCTAGTGACAAACGCCGCTTTCTTATATATTCATTTATAGGAATTTTAGCAACAAAGGTGAAAATGCGCCTGAATTCATAAACCGACATATTCGCTTTTTTTGCCAACTTTTCAATATTAATATCCAAGGTGAGATTATTTTCAATCTCATCTATTACATTTTCAAAAAAGTATGCACTATTCATATTATTACAGCGGTTGAACGTCCTGTGAAGTGCCCCAAACGGTCATTTCTTCCACAACTACGCCTTTGGGCTGATTAGCCGCAAAAACAACTGCATTTGCAATATCCGCAGCCGTAAGGGTTTGATTTTCTTCGCCGATACCTGCTTCACTCTGGAAACCTGTGCTTGCTGCTGCAGGGATTATACAGGTAACCCTTACGCCAAAGGGACGCATTTCAACATAAAGTCCCTTACTGAAATTAAGTACGCCTGCTTTTGCAGCGGCATAAACCGACCACGCACCCCAACAATGTTTAGCGCAAACAGAAGAAAGGTTAATTATTATACCATCCTTTTGGTCTTTCATAATTTTACCTATAACCTTAGAACCGTACATAACACTTGAAAGGTTTAGAGCGATTGCTTTATCTATATTTTCAAAACTTTGCTCGGTAACGTCCTCTATAGCAACACCGCCGCCTGCGTTGTTCACAAGAACATCTACTCTACCGTATTTCTTGGTACAGTAATCCCTTAAACTTTCCCAATCTGACACATTGGTAACATCAATTTTAAATCCGTCCGCAAAGCCGTACTGTTTTACAACATTCTGAACCTTTTCGGCATTTCTTGAAGCGATGATTACGGTGTCACCCTGCTCTTTAAAAAGTTTAGCCGTTTCAAGACCGTAACCGTTAGTAGCGCCTGTAACAATAACAATTCTGTTCATATATATTTCTCCTTATATATAATAATATAATTTTATAAAACTTTAAATTTTTTATCAATACATTTCTTGTAGTTTTATGTTAAAATCGGGGATATATTTTTTATCCGCACTTGATTTGTTTTGCCAAAAAACATTCTGAAACTCCGATTCTTCAATATAGTCCAGCACCTTTTCATACTCGCGTTTTGTAACACGACGGTTAATTATTGGCATATCTACCGCTCTGCCCACAGGCAAATACTGACTCATTATACTAAAATAAGCGTTAGGGGTGTTTTCCGTCACCCAATCGAATACCGCCATTGCATCCCTTGTGCCTTGGGGCAAAAGCAAATGCCTTATAATCAGTCCTTTTTGCATAATCCCGTTTTTATAGATTTTACATTCTTTTTGTTGGCGGTAGGCTTCTTTTATAGCGGCTTTAGCAACTTGCGGGTAATCTTTAGCGCCTGAATAAGTTGCTGCCCTATCTTCCGACATATATTTAAAATCCATTAAAAATATATCAATATATCCATCAAGCATTTTTAAGATTTCAATACTATCATATCCGCCCGAATTATAAACTATAGGAATTTTAGGTCTATAAATATCAAGCGCATTTTTTATTGCTAAAGCATAATGCGAAGGGGTCACAAGATTAATATTATGCGCGCCGCGGCTTTCGAGATTTTTAAAAATTTGTGCTAATTTTTCAACGGTTATAAATTCGCCCTTTCCCTCTTGCGATATCTCATAATTCTGACAGTACACGCAAGACAGCGAACACCCGCTGAAAAAAATAGTTCCCGAACCGTTTTTTCCGCTAATGGCAGGTTCTTCCCAAAAATGCAAATCAGCCCTTGCTACTTTCGGTAACAAAGGCATTTTGCAAAATCCGTTAGTATTAAGTTTTTCCGTTCTCTGTGACTGGCACTTTCTCGGACACAGATTGCATATCATTTTTATTCTTCTTTCGGGGTTTGTATTCACAAACCTTATGTTTTACCTGTAAATCATCAAAGGTCTTTTTAAACGAAACTCTACCGTTGAACTTATAACCGCATTCTTTGCACTCAAAATCGGCAATAAACCAACGGTTGCAATACTTAAAGTTTTTAATTCTTCTTGTTGCGCCCTTGCACTCGGGACATTTAAACTTTAATTCTGCAGGGTTAATATTGCTATCCTTAATATTAGAAATCGGATAAGCCTTAAACTTGAGCCTTGCGTAAAAATCGGGTTTACTGGTATCTTTTTTTAACAAATCAAACTTAGATTTATCAAAGCAAAGTTTTAAAAGTTTTGCGCAAACTCTGCAATCGTCAAGCGCGTTATGGAATTCAAATTCTTCGGTATCAACATTTAAAAAACCTGCCGCGGCTTCTAAAGAAATCTGGTTTTTGCTTTCATAGCCGAGTTCGTAAAGCCTTGACTGCACCAATTTTTGCAAATCGAGATAACTGTTCATTTTAAAGTGCATTTTGTTTTTAAGCAGTAACTCTTCGTTTTCAATAATTGTATACAAATCCGAATTACTCCAGGTCATTACAACATCTGCCGACTCTACAAACGAATTATATTCGCTTAACGCTTCTTCCAAAGAAATGCCCGAACGCATTATCTCGGTAGTGATACCCGTAAGTTTGGCAAAACGGCTTGTAACCCTTTTTGAAACCGAGGAACAAATAACCCTGTCAAAAGTATCGGTAACATTAAATTCCGAATCCAATTTTACCATACCTATTTGAAGAATTTGATTTATAAATCTTTTTTCAGGCGGAAAGTAAACACTGTCCCATTCCAAATCAAGAATAATATATTCCATTATTTCCTTTTCGACTCTGCTTTCATTCGTTCTTCTTTGTTAAGAATACGCTTTCTGAGTCTTATATTATTGGGCGTAATCTCAACAAGTTCATCGTTCTTTATAAATTCGAGCGACTGTTCAAGACTAAGTTTAGATGGCGGTACCAAGCGAAGCGCATCATCCGAACCTGAAGCACGGGTATTGGTCATCTGCTTCTTTTTACAAACGTTGCAGACAATATCCTCGCTCTTAGGATTTTCACCAACAATCATACCCTCGTAAACAGGAACACCTGGACCTATAAAAAGCCGTCCGCGGCTTTGGGTGTTAAATAAACCGTAACCCGTAGCCTCGCCCTGTTCGTGAGCAATAATCGAACCTGTTGAACGTTGGTCAATATCGCCTTTGTATTCCTGATAACTGTCAAAAACGTGGTTCATAATTCCGTTACCGTTAGTATCGGTAAGGAACTGTGAACGGTAACCTAAAAGACCGCGTGCAGGAATTGTGAATTCAAGGTGCGAAGTGCCGCCGTCACGCGTGCCCATATTCTTGATTTCTGCCTTTCTGGTACCAAGTCTTTCCATAACTGTGCCGACATATTCTTCGGGAACCTCTATCATAAGAAGTTCAATCGGCTCTAACAAGCGACCATCTTCATCCTTTTTGTAAATAACTTCAGGGGGTGACACCTGAAACTCGTATCCTTGACGGCGCATGGTTTCAATAAGAATTGATAAATGAAGTTCGCCTCTGCCCGAAACCTTAAATGTATCGGCAGAATCGGTTTCCTCTACCCTTAAACTAACGTTGGTCATAACCTCTTTAAAAAGTCTGTCGCGCAAATTACGCGAAGTTACAAACTTACCGTCCTTACCTGCAAAGGGTGAATTATTAACCATAAAATTCATCGACAAGGTAGGCTCATCAATCTTAACAAAAGGCAACGCTTCGATTAAATCGGTAGCGCAGGCAGTTTCGCCTATTTCAAGGTTAGAAATACCTGCAACCTGAATAATATCGCCTACTTTTGCGGTTTCGGCTTCAACACGCTTTAAGCCCTCGTACATAAAAAGTTTAGCAATTTTAACGTTGGAAGAACTGCCATCCTTATGGCAAAGGGCTACAGTTTGTCCCGTTTTAACGTTACCGCGAATTACACGGCCAACACCTATTCTGCCAAGATAATCGTCATACTCAATATTAGTAAAAAGTATCTGTAACGGGGCTTCCACTTCACCCTCGGGGGCTTCAATTTCCTTAACTATTGCATCAAATAAAGGTTTCATATCTTCACCCTTGACATCGGGTGAATAGGAAGCATAACCGTCACGTCCGCTTGCGAAAATTACGGGGAATTCAATTTGGTCCTCATCAGCACCAAGTTCTATAAACAAGTCAAGAACCTCGTCTACTACCTCGTGAGGTCTTGCCATCGGTCTATCTATTTTGTTAACAACTACAACCGCTTTTTTGCCAAGCGCCAAAGCCTTTTTAAGCACAAAACGGGTCTGTGGCATACAACCCTCAAACGCGTCAACAAGCAACAATACGCCGTCCACCATCTGAAGAATACGCTCAACCTCGCCGCCAAAATCAGCGTGACCGGGAGTGTCAACAATATTTATCTTAATATCGCCGTACATAACGCTTGTATTCTTAGAAAGTATGGTTATTCCGCGCTCTCTTTCAAGGTCGTTAGAGTCCATAACCCTTTCACTTACAGTTTCATTTACTCTGAAAGTTCCGCTCTGCTTTAAAAGTTGATCAACCAAGGTAGTTTTACCGTGGTCAACGTGGGCAATAATTGCAATATTTCTTAAATTTTCAATTTTTGACATACTTTTTTTACACCTTTTCTTTCAACTGTTTATTATACTATCAAACAGTATCTTTGTCAACAACTGCACAGCGATAAAAACACCCGTCTTGAAACAAAAAAAACCCCCTACAGCATAAAAAACACTGTAGAGGGTTAAAGATTTAAATTTATCTGCCTCTTATAGCGTCTATAGGACGTTTGGAAGCGATTTTCTTTACAGGGATATAACTAGCGACAAAAGCCACAAAAACACTGACTGCTAAAAGCAATACTATTTGTCTTAAATCAAATGTTAGCAAGGTTATAAGAATTCCAAGTTCTTTTCTTACAATAAAGTTAATTATGGTTGTTGCCGCAAATACACCCAGTGCCGACAAGGTGAAATTAATCATTGCTATAATAAAACTTTCTGCAAAGAAAATTCTGAAAACATCGTTACTTCTTGAACCTATAGCCCTTAGAATTCCGATTTCCTGTTTTTTATAAGAAATACTTGTGCCTATAAAGTTAGATAACATAAGCGCCGCGAATAATGCAAAACCTATACCGATATAAAGGAAGATTTTAGACGCCGTTTTCAAGACATCATTTATTGAATCAAGTTCGTATGTTACCGAGTTTTGAATCGGATAACGCATATTTGATTTTTCACTATAGCAGTAACTTACAAGGTTTTTAACCCCGTCCTTAGTTTTTGGCATAGAACCTACCGCCATAAAATAGTGTCCGTCACTGCCGTCAGAAAACTCGTTATAAAGTTTATCCGAGCAGATAACTGTTGACGAAACCTTTGTTTTTTCACTGTCAGCAAGAATAAAACCTACTAGTTTATAACCCGCCTCATCAATATAACGCTCTTCTTCGCTTTCGTAATTAAAAGGTTGTTTAAAAGCGTTTAATTCCTTGGCTTTTTTAAGCATTGCGGTGTAGTATTCCTCTTGGGTAGCAAACTCGTCATTTGCAACCTCTTCTTCGAGTCCAAATGTATGAATAGCATCTGTAACGGCAATTATTTCCTTATCGCCAAGGGTATCCTTTTTGCCGTTTAACCAAACAATTTTTTCATTCTTCAAATCATCGAGTCTTGCAATATACTGCGAATCCACAGCGTAATTTTCCGAATTAAAATGCAAATAACCCTCGGTAATGTTTGAAATATTAGGTCTTTCGGCTATTAATCTGTCAACAAAGCCTTCCCCTACCATTACAACACCCGAATAAGAATTATTAGAAGCATATTGGAACTCACTTAAAAGGGCATAATTAACAAGCGCTTCGGCATTGGTTACGTTTTCTTTTTCAACCGTTAAATCCACATAACGTTCTAAATCAAAACCTGTATCCACAACAGCCGTTACAAGATAATTTGTCCCGTCAAGTTTGATGTACTTGCCTAAAATATCAATATAATCCTTAATTTCAATATATTCTTTATATTCCTTGCCGTTAGCGTCCTTTTTAACTGTGCCGTCGGTATAGTTTGCTTTTTTGAAAACCTCAAAAATATATTTGCTTATGGCAATTTCGTTTTTACTGCCGTCGGGCAGATTACCCATAATAACCTTAAATCCCATTTCGTTTACTATATCACTGTTAATTTCGGCAAAACCCGAAAAATAGGTATTATAAATCTCAAAATCGGTTTCGGTTAGTTTTATTTCAGGATTACGCTGTTCATCAAAACTAAGATTGCTGTTTTCAGGGCGGTAAACTCCGTGCATTTGGGTATTTATATTTTTCCCGATTTCGTCAATATCGCTTTGGGACAAATAAAAACCGTAATCCCGCCAATAAAAATTGTCCTTGCCCACTTTCACCTTTTTAGATTTTGCTACCGATACATACTTAACGCCTGTGTCAATAAGTGAGTTTGTGCAGGTTTTTATATGGTCGTAAGCGCCAAAAGTATCCGACAAGCCAAAAAGTCCGAACGAAACGCAAGAAAGCAAAATTGTCATAACAAGGCGGAACTTTTTGTGCTTTAAACTGCTACCGCCTATTTTAAAGGCATTTTTAAGCGGTAATTTTGATTTTATAAGTTTAAAGGTAGTATTTTGTAATTTAATTTTCGATTCATCGGTTTTTCTGAACTTTTGCGTTTTATTATTGTCAGCAATATTAAGTTTTACAGAACCGTTTTTAAGGTTTTTGATGTATTCATTTATCGCGTTGCGGTCGTCCTCGGTCAAGTGATAACCTGCAGGCACTTCAACTGTGTTTCCGTTAAAGTTAAGTGTCCGCTCGGTTTCAACAAAGTTTTCGTCATACTCAAGGTCGCTTATAACCTTGCCGTCACTTAATTCTATTATGCGGTCGGCATAATTTTCGGCAAACTCCCTATCATGAGAAACTACAATAACCAATTTATCACGAGATAACTTTTTCAAAGTATCAAAAATCTGTTTGCCCGTTACCGAATCGAGCGCGCCTGTTGGCTCATCCGCCATAATTATTTGCGGATTTTTAACAAGTGCCCGCGCTATTGCAACGCGTTGCTTTTGTCCGCCCGAAAGTTCATTTGGTTTGCGGTTTCCGTAACCTTCAAGGTCAACTTCGAGAAGTATTTTATTAATCTCCTCATCAGTTGCTTTACGGTTTTGTAGTTCAATTGCCAGCGCAATATTAGCACCAACGGTAAAATCATCAAGCACGTTGTACTCTTGGAAAATAAAGCCTACATAGGTGTTTCGGTAAGAATCAAAATGCTTTTGCTTAAAATCTTTAGAAGAAACACCTTTAATTATAATTTCACCGTTATCGTACTTATCAAGACCGCCTAAGAGATTAAGCAAGGTTGATTTTCCGCTACCCGATTTTCCAAGTAAAAAGACCATACCGTTCTCTGAAAACTTAAGGTTAATACCGTCAAGAGCAGTTACGGGCACACCTTTTTTAGGCTTATAAATTTTAACTAAATCTTTTGTTTCTAACAAAAAAATCGCCCCTTTGTAATCATTTTTCCATCCTTTTAAAAATCAATGTGGTTATCGCCAAAATCACTGCCGTAACAGCAAAGAATAAAATCAGTCTGAACGCAACCACTTTGGTTGGAATGTCGCCGAAATTATACCAACTAAGCGAATCAAAGGTTATAAATGTTATTAGTAAAGAAAGTGTTAATATGATAGTTATTTTTAAAAACCTTTTCATTTTAGCCTCTTTTCTTTTTTCCTTTTCCCTTTAATCAAAAAATTGTAAATTATCCAACCAACACCGCTTACCATAAGGGTTGCGGCAAAAACAATAATTGCAGTTTTATACTTTTCTACTCCCAAAGCACTGCCTCCTAAAGTTGAAGTAATAATTGACGGCAGTCTTGCAACAGATACCAAAATTAAAAAGCTTTTCATTTTAATATCCGTAAGCGGCGCAAAATAGGTTATAAGGTCCTTAGGAGTACCTGGCAGAAAGAATATCAAAAAAATGAGCAAATCGCGTTTGTGACTTTTTTTGAGTATTTTAAGATTTTTAATTTTTTCCACCGAAAAAAAGATTTCAACAAATCTTATTCCGAAAGTTTTAACAAGATAAAAAACCACCAAACTGCCAAGTGTAATACCTATTACGCAAAGTAAAGTTCCCTCTAATGCGCCAAAAGCATACCCTGCCCCTATTTCGAGCGGTTCGCCAGGTACCGTAGCGATAACCACCTGAAACACAGTCATACCTATAAAGGCTATTTTCCCCGAAATGCCGTGCGAATCCACCCATTTTCTGAACTCTTCAGGCTCGGAAACGAATTCAAGCATAGGCTTGCCTATAACCAAGCCTACTAATCCGCAAAATATAAGAAACAAAACAAACACTATTATTCCAAGAATATTTTTTTGTTTTTCGGTTAAACTTTCAATTCTTTTCTTCGTATTCATCTAATTTTTCTTTAACATCCTCTTTTAAAGTTTCCCAGGCATCTTCATTTTCTACATAATATTTAGGACATATCTTACCTGTAATATCATAATGCCTTATAACGTCATTTTCGTCAAGTGAAAAATTATTACAAAGAAAGGCTATTAAATTTATAAGTGAGTCATAAGTAGGTTCGGCGTATTTTCCCGAACTGTCGGGATGACAGACTTCAATCGAAATTGTATCTTTATTTCGGTTATTACTTGCGGCGGATTTTTCATAAATCGGAACGCACTGTATAACCTCGCCGTTAAGACCCACCACAAAATGCGAACTAACGGTTGTATCGGCTTTATCAAAATAATCGCGGTTATTTTGAGCCGAAGTATCGGGATTACCGACATAATGTATAACAATATCCTTAATATCGGTAAGGTATTTTCCCGTTCTTGCGGTAGTATGTTTATGAATTAACTGAACATCTACCCAATCAGGCATATCTAAATCCTTAGCCAAGGTAACCCGTTTAGAAAGATTACTTCCAAAAGGTGACGGCACAAAACCGCTATCGTAACGGTTGGGACTCAACAGGCTGTAAACCAAAACCGCTATACCTATTGCTACTGCCGCAAAAAAGGCAGTAACCGCGCATAGAAATATCCGTCTTTTAACTATTTTTTTACGTCTTAGCCTGCGCCTGCGATTTACTGCGGCTTGGCTATAGTAGTTATTATTCTGCATTTTTTGCTCCTGATAAATATTAAAATATCTATACTCAAATCGTTTTAAAACATACCTCTACTTTAAATAAATCGCCGTCTACCGAAAGATTTATACTACCGCCCTGAAGTTCTGCAAGGCTTTTTGCTATTGACAGCCCTAAACCGCTGCCCTCGGTATTACGCGATTTATCTCCTCTTACAAAACGTTCCATAAGTTCGTCCGCTGTGATATTAAGTTCGTTTTCGGAAATGTTACGGAAAGTAATAACCGCATTTTCATTTTCGGTTTTAATATCAATATAAACTCTGGTGCCGCGCATAGCATATTTGCAGATATTACCCATAAGATTATCGAATATCCGCCAAAGGTGACGACCGTCCGCCATAATTTTTACAGGATTCTGGGGAGCGCTAATTACAGGGGTTAATTCACGATTTGTCAAGCGGTCCTCAAACTCACCTAGGGTCTGGGTTAATAAGACCGTAACATCGCAAGGCTGTAATTCAACCGATAAACTTCCCGAAGACGCTTTAGAAGCCTCAACCAAATCTTCAACCAATTTTTTAAGCCTTGTTGACTGCCTGTCAAGAACCTCAATATACTGATTTGCGGTTTCGTTTTCAATTTTTTCCTTTTTAATTAAATCAACATAATTAATTATTGAAGTAAGTGGTGTTTTAATATCGTGGGACACATTGGTTATAAGTTCAGTTTTAAAACGTTCGCTTTTCATACGTTCGTTAACGGCGGCTTTAAGCCCTAAATTAATATTATTAAGGCTTTCAGCAAAACTTTTAAAGTCACCATACATATATTTAGTATCTATTTTATGCTGCAGTTCCCCTTTAGCAATTCTTTCGCCGCCGAGTTTAATTTTTTGAAGTACAACCGCGATATAAAGTATTGCTAAAACGCATACCGCTATTATGAATATCATAAATGTGACAAAAAAATTCTCTACCCTATACATTCTGTCAGCAACACAAATTGTAAAAATAAGCCCTGAAATAATTATGCCTAAAACCAAAATCCAGGTTTTTTGAAGTATTGAAGCGTTTGAAAAAACAAATTTAAGCCAATTAACTATACGTTTTAAACGTCTGCCTAAAAAACGCAAAATATAATAAATAAGGTTATTTTTTACAAGCGTTTTAGTTTTCACCCTTGTTGCAAAACTCATTGTGTAGCCTAAAGCCACAAAATAATCTATACTTCCGATAATTGCCAGAAATATAATCAACTCCATATCATTATTTACTTCGTATATAATCCAAAAACTGAAAACCGCAACCACAGCCACTATAGCAGTAATTATATCAAAGGGTATCATATCAAGATAATTGCGCCCTATTTCACCGCCCGATTTATGCCCTGCGGCACAGTAAAGATAGCATAAAAGATATATAAAAACTGCTAAAGCGCTAAGTGCTATGAATACGATAACATACCTCAAGCGATAACCTATTTCAATTATTTTAGCCACAGCCGAAAAAATATCATTTTTATGCAAATTTTTATCAATAAAAACCTCAATATCGGCAATATGTTTTTCCGTTTGATGAGAAACAGTATTTCCGTATTCGTCAATAGTTGTATATGTTTCGCTATAATCGTAATGCCCTGTAGAAGCCGCGGCTATATAAGGCTCACCGTTATAATTTGTAATCTCCTTTTCAGTATCCAAAAACGTAATTATATAATATACATTTTTATTACGGTAATAACTGTTAAGACTATCCTCTTCGCCCCAATCAAGTTTGTTACTTATATGATACGCCTCGCTTTGCGCCATATCCGAAAGTATTTCTTCCTTTAAAGCATCTACTTCGCTGAAATAGAACTTGTAAACTCCCATAACAACCGTTCCAACAACACTTACAACTAACACTAATAACATTACATACGAAAAGATAATCGCCGCTATTTTAGAGGTGAGGCTCTCTTTAAATTTCATTAATTCATACTCCTTTTTCTATTTTATAGCCGTGTGCCCACACAACCTTTAAATATCTCGGTTCTGCAGGGTTAATTTCTATCTTTTCGCGAAGATGCCTTATATGAACCGCTACCGTGCCCTCTGCACCGTAAGCCTCGTCATTCCAGACCTTGCGGTAAATTTCCTTGGGACTAAGCACCGTTCCCGCATTGGTCATAAGCAATTTTAAAATTTCAAATTCGGTAGGGGTAAGACCTACGGTTTCACCGTCCACCTTAACAGTTTTTGATTTATCGTCAAGTTCAATATTACCTATTACCAAATTATCGTTTTCCTTATTCTTGCCGCCAAGTTGTACAAAACGGCGCAGTTGCGAACGAACGCGCGCTATAACTTCAACAGGGTTAAAAGGTTTGGTTATGTAATCGTCCGCCCCAACGTTAAGACCTAAAATTTTATCGGAATCCTCACTTTTAGCCGTAAGCAGTATTACAGGGATATTTGAAGTTTCCCTTAAACGAAGCATTGCCGAAATGCCGTCCAATTCGGGCATCATTATATCCATTAAACAAAGGTGAACATCGTTCTCGGCTATGAGTTTTAGTGCCTCATTTCCGTTATATGCCGGAATAGTGTTGTAACCTTCAGCCTCTAAATAAATTTTACGCGCCGCTACAATATCCTTTTCGTCATCACAAATAAGTATGTTATACATTCCTTTTACCCCCTGTGAGTTTATTTTACCAAAAAAGTTTTTAAGAAAAAACATATTAAATTATTAAGTTTTCTTTAAGATTGAAATTTTCACATTTTCGTGTTAAAATTATTTTACTACATATTAAACGGAGTTGCAATTATGAAGCACGAAATTTTGCAAAACTGTCCCGTGGTTATAAGGGATTTTTTAACCTATAATGAAACCATCCGCGGAAAATCAAGCCGCTCGGTAGAAGGACATTATCTTGATTTATTAACCTTTTTCCGCTACTTGCTTACAATTCGCGGTATGGTGGATAAGGACACCGAGTTTGAAAAAATCGATATATCGGTAGTAGATATTGAACTTATTAAAACCGTTACTTTGTCCGATTTATATTCATTTTTGGTTTACTGCAAAAACGAGCGCAATAACAATACTGCTACAAGGGCGCGAAAAACTTCCACCCTTAGAAACTTTTTTAAATTCCTTTCTTCCCAGACACACCAAATCGAAAACAATCCCGCTTTAATGCTTGAGTCCCCAAAAGTGAAGCAATCTCTTCCAAAACACCTCACTCTTGAAGACTCGTTGGAACTCTTGAATTCTGTGGACGGTCCTAACAAAGAACGTGACTACTGCATATTAGTTTTATTCCTTAACTGTGGATTACGTTTGGCAGAACTTTGCGGATTAAATCTTAGCAGTATATCTTCGGACAACACCTTAACTGTTTTAGGAAAAGGCAATAAAGAACGAATCGTTTACCTTAATAATGCCTGTGTAAACGCCATTAACGCCTACCTTGCAGTAAGACCTCACGATAATATACCTATAACCGATAAAAATGCGCTTTTTATAAGCCGAAATCACCGACGCATAAGTCCTAAAACTGTACAGCATTTAGTTAAAACCTACTTAGAAAAATCGGGACTCGGCGGTCAAGGATACTCAACACACAAACTACGCCACACCGCCGCAACACTTATGTACCAACATGGTGACGTTGATATAAGGGTATTAAAAGATATTTTAGGTCACTCAAACCTTGGCACTACCCAAATTTACACCCACGTTTCCGATAAACAGATAAAACACGCGGTTGATAAAAACCCGTTAGCAAATGTTACGAATAAAAAGTAAATTGAATAAAAAATTGTCAAGCCTTGGCTTGACAATTTTTTTGCTTTAACTAAGACTTAGTCTTGTTATTTCATTATAAGAATTAATATCATAAACATATAAGAATTGGTCGGTAATAATATAAAACTCTTCACCGATATAAAGACCGCGAACACTGTTATAAATGTTATCAAGTTTTATTTGGGATTTAAGGGTAAATGCGCCGTTTTCAAAACCGAAAATGCGGTATTCACTTCCCCTTTTGCCCCATACCGAGAAACCGATTATATTTTTATTATAATCTACAAGGGATTCCTTATGACCCTGAAGTGCCGAAGAATAATCAGCATCTAATATTAATTTTGCGCTTTCAATAACATTAGCAGGGTCGCTTATATCAAACATTGAAAGTTTAACTCCGCCTGTTCTTCCTGTTTGTTCGTCAGCATCCTGACCTATACCTAAAAGTTTTCCCTCCCCATAAGGATAAAGGTAGTTTGAAAAACCAGGTATTTTTAAAGCACCTATAATCTTAGGATTTTTAGGGTCGCTAAGGTCAACGCTAAACAATGGGTCAACTTGACGGAAGGTTACAAAGTAAGCAGTATCGCCCATAAATCTTACCGAATAAACGCGTTCGTTGGGGGCTATACCGTCAATAGCGCCTACCGTTTTAAGTTCTCCGTCAAGAACAGTCAGCGCATTGGTCTGCTCTAAAGTGTATTCAACAACATCGTCGTAACGGGTTTCTTTGCCTGTATTTTTAGTGGTAACAAATCTGAAATAGCCCTTATATTCATCAATTGAGAATTGATTTAGCAAACTGCCGTCAATAGTACCCTCGGCTTTAAACTCAACCTTACCGTTATCTATAGCGAAACGTGTTATATTAGTTTTATTGTCCTTCTGGTAATCGGCAGTTATAATGTTACCTGTGCTGCAATAAAGTGTATACGTGCCACCCAGTACCGATTGCGAACCTAAAAGACTGCCGTCATTTATACCGTAACCGCAAATTACGGTATAAACCGCTCTCGAACAGTTTCGGTTTATAAAAATATCCTCCGCCGCCATAGCGCCGTTATAGGTTTTGCTATCTACACAAGGTACAAAGGATTCAATATCATCTTCATCAATTTTATTGGCATTAATTGTGTAATTCGAGATAAGATAGAGTTTATCCCCAATAAGACGGGATGTGTTATAAAAACCGCTTTGTTTCAGTTCGTAAACAACTTTGGCGTTTTGCGGGTCGGATACATCGTAAATATTAACAACTGTACCTTCACTCTGATTATTTGTAATATTGCCAATAATTATAAGTTTTCCGTCCGCCAGATACATTGAAGATGTAGGACTGAAATCGTTTGATGCTACAGTTATTTTCTTGATTAATATCGGTGTTTTGCCTGCTTTTATAATCTTGATTTCACTGCCGTTAAAACTGTAGATATACTTGCCGTCGGTTTTAACGATATCGGCTTCGTCTACACCCTTTACCTGTGTTGTGGTTTCGGAATAGTCGGTTTTATCGCTTGCACTTCCGTCTACTGCACCATTGGCTGATGTAGGCGAATCTTCCGCTTCATAAATATATTCTTCTTCAATAATCTCTACATCATCTGCGTTTTTTGCATTGTAGGCCACAAAATCGCCGATAGTATCAATCAACTGGTCTATTGCATTGGTTTTTGGAACAAGCGCTTCTAAGGTTTTATAAACTTCGCTATAAGTTTTAACCGTTCCAACTTCTTCAACCTTTTGCGGAACACTGTCCTTTACAATAATAACCGAAAGGGCTACTGCAATACTTGCAGCCACAGCGGCAGCGGCTCTGAAATAAACCACTTTAGACCTCTTTGTTTTCTTGGGTTTTTCTTTTATAGCATTTAAAACTTTTTCTTTTACGCTTTCATCTGCACGGATATTATCCATCTGCTTTTTATATTCGTCACGCAACATTATAAATCATCTGCCTTTATAGTATTTTTTAGTATTGCTCTTGCGCGGCTAAGGTGGGTTTTAACGGTTGAAACGTTAAGTTTGCTGATTTCGGCGATTTCTTTTACCGAATAGCCGCAATAATAATGAAGATGTATGACAGTACGGTACTTTAAGGGAAGTTTTAAAACCTCCTCTAAAACATTGGTTTCGCTGAAATTTTCCGACACCGCAAGGTTATTGCTCAAAGACTCGGTATTTTTTTGCCAAAATGATGTTTTATGGCTATTACTGCAATTAACAGTAATTCTAAGCAACATTGCTTTTACATGCTCCTCGCTTTGCATCTTTTTCCATACTTTCATATATCTCAGAAAAACTTCCTGCAAAATATCGTCGCTTTCATACTTTGATTTTGTGCGCACAAATGCTAACCGATAGACCATATCGGAATATCGCAGAAAAGCCACTTCAGGAGAAGCATATTCCTCAATTTTTAGAAATACAGTACTGTTCATAACTATCCCCCTTCGTATACAATACTTTTCAAAATACCAAAAGGTTTCAAAAAATTGGAATTTTTTTAAAAAAGCGGCAAGCCAAACGCTTACCGCTTAAAATCTTTATTCCATTACAGGTAAAGTATCGTCCTTATCTGCAACGCAAATCCAACTGTTACCTGCTTCTACTTTAAGTTCGTTACCCGCTAAATCCTTAAATACAAGACTATCCTTAGAGTTGCCCTTAGACCAGGTAATTAACGAATATGTACCGTTAACGAAGTAATAACCGTTGCCTGAATTTAATTCAGTCATAGGAATTCCGTTTTTAAGATAAATATCGGTAGAAATAAGGAAAACATTCTTAACAGTTGTGGTATCCTTAGTATAATAATCGGTGCGAAGGGTGTTGTTGAAATATCTTGTATAAAGACCTGTCGCCTCGTCATACTTAAAGACGGTATTATAAGAATTAGAGAAAGGCACCTTTACAGAATTTGCAATCTGTTCAAACTTAATTTCTTCATCTGTGAAGTTAAGCCATTTTTTGTTTGATTTATCCACTGTATCAAACTCTTTGTCAAGTGTTTTCCAAACCTTATCGCCGTAAGCATAAAGTGTATGTTCGCTTGAAAGACCGTTGGAAATTCTGGCGCCGCCGTTTGAAGTTCCTAAAACAATACTGTCAATATCCTTAAGGTGTTGCTTAGCATAAACTTCTTCCTGACCGTGATGTACATACATTGCATTATGACCCAAAGCAAAATCAATAAATGCATATCTTGCCGAACGTACAGTACCTATTTTTTCAACTGCGCTTATATCTTGGTAAAGGGCAACAAGTCTGGTAATGCCGCCCTCAACGGGCATTTCATAAACTACATCCGCTTTGGAAACACCTGTTTGCACAGGTTGAGCAGTGCTTATATTATTAATTGTAATAGCAACGGGACGGTCTTTTTCCTTACCGGCTTTCAAATCTGCCACGCCTGTTAAGGGGTTAACCGCAAAGCCGTTAACGTAGTCGGTTTCTTCTTCCTTTTCCTGAGTGGAAGAGGTTGCATCCTCACCAACATCAACGCTAAGGCGCTCTTCATCACCCGAGCAACCCACTGCTAAACACAAAAATAAACTGATTAATAATGCTAAAATACGCTTTGACATTCTAATGCCTCCAAAAATACTATAGTTGAGTTATTTCACCTAACTCACTTGTTCTTTATTATATTACAAAACTTTTCATTTTTCAAGCATAAATGCCACTTTTTTATTAGAAAATTATGCTTTTTTTATTCTTTTTAAACAATTTTTGAGTTCTTTTACTGCACAGTGAATGTCCTTTTCCGAAATCCCCGAAAAACAGAGCCTTACCGCACCTTTTTTTCGCGTTTTTATAAGCCTTATACCGCACCTCAGCGCTTCTTTACACAAATCTGCGCTTTCCAAATTTATATCGGTTTCGAGTTCAAGCGTTAGCGAAGACTCATAAAGTGTAATTTTTACTTCGGGCATAATTTCCTTTATCTCTCGATATAAAATCCGGCTTTTATTGTAATAAATTCTTCTGAGTCTTCTCAACTGTTTTTCCAAAGCGCCTTTTTTTATATATTCTGCTAAAGCCAACTGTTCTATTTTTCCGCAGGTCTGATTATAACCAAATTTACGGTTTTTAAGTTTTTCGGTAAGGAACGGCGGCAAAACCATATACGCTATTCTGACACTCGGTAGCAGTAGTTTTGAAAAACTGCCTATGTAAACTGTTTTGTCATACGCTTTTCCTTGAAAAGCAGGTACAGTTCTTGCAGTATATCGTAATTCACCGTTATAATCATCTTCAATAATCAAATGGTTTTCGTTCTCACTAGCCCACTTTATATATTCATTTCTTCGGTTATTAAGGGCAGAAACACTGATTTTAGAAAGTGCCGACGGCAGTAAAAAAAGCACATCTGCCGCATTTTCGTTTAAACTTTTAGTAGTTGCACCGTTAGAATCGCTACTAAGCATTACTGTATTTATGCCGTAATCTTTAAAAATGCCCTCGGCTTCTAAAAATCCGCCGTTCTCAAAGCCTACCGTTATATTGCGCCCTAAAATACCACACAAAATATTTAAAAGTGGACCAATACCCGCGCCTATAACAATGTTTTGCGGTTCGGTTTTAACCCCCCGCGCTTTATAGGAATATTCCGCCAAGGCTTCCCTTAATTCGTATTCACCCTGACGTTCACCATAAGAAGTAAGCGAGGTGGAATCCCACAAAACCGACCTTAAGGTTCGTTTCCATAGTTCTGTATCCGTAGCGGCAGTATCTACACTGCGACCCGAAAAATCATATTTTACGTTATCAGGTTCTGAATTTTCCTTTAAACTTTTAGCAGGCTTTAAAATATTTCCTGTTATAAAATAACCCTTTTGGGCTTTGCTTTCGGCAATACCTTCAATGCAAAGTTTTGTATACGCATTTTCAACCGTAGTTCTGCTAACCCCTAACTGACGGGCGGCTTCTCTTACAGAGGGAAGTTTTTCCCCCTTTTTTATGCCGCCGTATTCTACCGCCTCTTTTATTTTATTATAAAGGGTATAATATAATTCCCCTCTTTTTTTACTTTCAATTATAGCAAAATCAAAAATCAAAGAAAACTGTCCTTTCAAAAATAGTTTAAACTGGCTATTTTAAAGTGGTCACATCATCATTATAATAGTAGCATACAAAATCTGATTTTGCAACATTTTATGGTTAGGAGAAATAATTATGTCATACAAACGTGTTTTAACTATTCAGGATATTTCCTGCGTAGGACAGTGTTCGTTAACGGTAGCATTACCGATTTTATCGGCTTGCGGTTTAGAAACTGCAATCATACCCTCGGCAGTACTCTCTACCCACACTGCAGGTTTCAGCGGTTACACTTTCCGCGACCTAACAGACGATATACCGAAAATCACAGAACATTGGGTTAAAGAAAATATAAAATTTGATGCTATATATACGGGATATTTAGGCAGCACCAAACAAATTGATTATGTTAAATCTATATTCGATAAGGTAAGCCTTGAAAACACCGTGAAAATAGTCGATCCTGCTATGGCGGACGGCGGAAAACTTTACCCCGCTTTTGACTGCGAGTACGTAGAGGCTATGAAAGAACTTGTAAGCCAAGCCGATATTGTTATACCCAATATTACCGAAGCATGTTTCCTGACAGATACAGAATATAAAACCGAATGCACCCCCGATTATATTGAGGAATTAATTTCAAAACTAAAGAAATTAGGTGCTAAAACTGCTGTAATTACGGGAGTTAGTTATAATAGCGGTAAAACCGGTATTGCAGTTAGTTCTGACAGTATTAACGGTTACTACGAGCATGATGTGATTGGAAAAGGTTGTCACGGCACGGGGGATGTTTATGCATCTGCCTTTGTGGGTGCTTATACAAAGGGCAAAGATCTGCTTGAATCCGCTAAAATCGCCGCTGATTACACGGTAGAATGTATCAAACTCACAAAAGATGACCCTGAACATTGGTACGGCGTTAAATTTGAATTAGCGCTTCCAAAATTAATTGAAATGTTATCTAAATAGTAAAAAACCCTGAACTTTAGGTTTTACCTAGAATTCAGGGTTTTTATTATCTTTCTTTTTCGATATGTAAAATTTTATCGCAAACCTTAAGGCTTGTATTTCTATGGGTTACAAAAACAATCGTTTTTTCGTGCAGTTCCTTAATATTATTAAGAACCTTGGTTTCAGTAGTTTCATCAAGCGCGCTTGTGGCTTCATCAAGAAGTAGAACCGGAGCATTTACAAGCAGCGCTCTCGCTATGGAAATTCTTTGCAACTGACCTTCTGAAAGTCCCGCTCCTCTTTCGGAAAGTTCGGTATCAAAACCGTTAGGCAGTGCTTTAATAATATCATAAATTTCCGCCGCTCTGGTCACCTTTTCGATTTCTTCTTCACTTACGTCATCATTACATATAGTTAAGTTTTCCCTTATAGTTCCCGAAAGAATAAGGTTACCTTGCGGAACATAAGCAAAAATACCTCTGAGCGAAGTATCAAGCGGAATATCTCCGTTAACGGTTATACTGCCGCTTTGAATTTCGTAAAGACCGAGCAAAATTTTAAAAATTGTACTCTTGCCGCTTCCCGATTCACCCGTAACAGCGGTTATTTTGCCCTTTTCAATGCTAAGATTAAGATTATTTAAAATAATCTCATCCTTATAACCGAAAGTTACGTTATTAATTTCAATACCCGAAAAATTCTTTTTAACATTTTTAAGTTTTTTAGAATCGGCAGGCTTATCGGTAATACCCTCTTCAATTTCAATAAGCCTTTCTGCAGAGGCTAAAGCCGAATAATACTGCGGTAGAATTCCCGAAACATTTTGAAGCGGTGCTCTCACCTGTTGGAAAAGTTGCAAAAACGCCATCAAAGTACCGTAGGTTATAAGTCCGCCCGAAATCTGCCCTGCACCCCAAAGCAAAATAGCATAATAACCTAATGTAAAAAAGGTATAAAGGCTCAT
The DNA here is from genome assembly GCA_045540535.1 of Acutalibacteraceae bacterium. Lineage (GTDB taxonomy): Bacteria > Bacillota > Clostridia > Oscillospirales > Acutalibacteraceae > UBA737. Next base: position 25,692 of record JAZQHI010000002.1, read on the forward strand.
GTGGGTTATAACCGAAATACCGCTGCGCTTTAACTTTAAGCGATAATTCTCATTCATATACTGATTAAGTTTTTTTGTGAAAGGCGCTTCACCCTCAAAGGCTTTAAGCACTACTACATTTTCAAAACATTCCTGCATAAAGGCGCGGGATTTGCCCTCGCTTTTCTGACATTCTTTATGTATGCTTTTGTATTTTCGGCTAATTAATCTTCCAAGAGCAGGCACTGATAGACCAAATATTAAAATTAATATAGCAATCTTTGGGTTAAGGGCTATAATTGCCGCAATTCCGCCAACTATTTTTGATATCATAGAAGCCGAACTTGGTATTATGTTAACCATTGCACTTGCTACAACATCTGTATCAGAAGTGAGTCTGTTAAGTAAATCACCAGAATGGTATTCCGTAATTTCCGAATATTTTCTGCGGGATATGGCAGTAAAAAGTTTGTTACGAATAGCAATTACAATTTTACCGTTAGCGTAGGCTTTAAGTATAACGTCAACTATATGCAACAAAATTTCAACCGCTATAACGGCTATTATAAGCGCGCCGTAATAGAAAAAACTGCCCTCTTTGTTACCCGTAGCAACATCCAGAACATCTTTTGAAAGCAGTGCTAAAACTATTGCCGCTAACGATACTATTACCGAAAAAAATGCAATTAATATAACAACGGGTATATAGCGTTTTGTGCGCTTTAATATCCAAAAAACTGCCCTTTTATTGCCTGATTTATTATTCGATGATGCCATTTTCTTTCATTGTACGCACAAAAACGTCTATATTTCCTAGCGCTAAAACGGTAGAAATATCAAAATTTTCGATAAGTTCGTTTAGCATTTCGGTTTTTGTAACGTCCTTCTCCTTTAATAAATTCCATAAAAACACTGCCGTATCTGCAAGTATAATTGAATTATCCAACTCGCCCGATACCGCGCCGTTATAGGTTACAAAATATCTTCCGCCCTTATTTTTTAACTCAAAACCGTCTTTAATCCTCAAAACAACACCTCATTTATAATAACGATTATAGAATATAGAAACGCTGAAAAGCGATAAATACATTAAAAAAACAATTATAATTATTAACAAAGGGTAAATTTATTATATAACAAAATTTTTTATATTGCAAGTATAACCCTTTTTGGTGTATAATACCATATAGTAATATATTATATGTGGATTTTGAGGAGTTATGTTATGGATACTTTTTTTGAACAAATTATTTCTATTAAAAAAACAGGAAAAACCGTAGCCGCTATAATTGGCATCTGGTTTGCGGCATTTATTCTTTGTGCACTTCTTTATCTTTTTCCGATTTTAGGCTCTATTAATCTTTTGCTTATAGTCGGCGTGCTATACGGTGCTTTCAAACTTTCTACCCTGCTTAACATTGAGTACGAGTATATAATCACCAACGGCACAATGGATGTTGATAAAATCATTAACAAAAGCAACCGTAAAAGAATGCTTTCGTTTGAACTTGGAAATGTCAGCCGTCTTGAAAAATATAATGCAGGCTTACTTAACAACATAAATGCTAAAAGCGTTGTTTTCGCTTGTGACGAAAATGACCCTAACGCCTACTTCCTTGTAGCCGAGAAGGACGGAAAAGGAACTTCCTACTTAGTATTTTCTCCCGACGAGCGCATTAAGGAAGCCGCGGCTAAATTTATTCCTAAATTTATTGTGAACAGTGCTTTTAAATAAACAAAGAGGTGTCGCTTTATGTCAGTGCTAACTGTGGATTTAATAAAAAAGTCCGAGGAAAACGCTGTTAAAAGCGGCGCTTTTTCTTTTAGGGAATTAATGTATACTGCAGGGATTACCGCAGGCAAAATAATTGATAAAAAATATAACTGCCAAAACAAACGCGTTGCAGTAGTTTGCGGCAACGGTAACAACGGCGGGGACGGTTTTGTAATCGCCAATTTCCTTTACGAAATTGGGGCTGATGTAACCGTTATAACCCCAATGGGACCGCCCACAACATCGGACGCCACATTTTACTTTGAAAAGTGCGAATTTATTAAAAAAAGCGAAAAGTTTTACGGCATTTTTGATATAGTTATTGATGCCGTTTTTGGAATAGGCCTTAACCGCGCTTTAAATGAAGATTTATCCCACCTTTTTGAAGAAATGAATTCTTCCGCACCCATAAAAGTAGCAATTGATATTCCAAGCGGTATTAAGGCGGATACAGGCGAACTTTTAGGAACTCCCATTGATGCCGACTTAACCGTTACATTTATTGCCCTTAAACCTTGCTTTGTACTACCCTGCGGCAGTGATTACTGCGGTGAAGTAATAGTTGCAGATATTGGCGTTAAACCTATAGATATTGCCTATAAAACGGTCAAAAAACCTGTCTTTCCTAAAAGGCGGCATAATTCCCACAAAGGCACTTTCGGTACTGCGGCACTTATTTGCGGCAGTTACGGTATGGCAGGCGCCGCTATTCTTGCGGCAAAAGGCGCTTTAAGAAGTGGTGTGGGTATTGCAAAGTGTATTCTTTGCGATAAAATTTATCCATTCTTTACATCTGCTTTACCCGAAGCCGTTTGTGTTCCGCTAAAATCCAATTCACTTGGAACGCTTGAATATTTCCCTGAATCTGATATTTATAATAACTGCTCAAGCCTGCTTTTCGGTTGCGGTGTAGGACAGAATGAGGATACTTTTAAAATTTTATCCGATATAATCGAAAAAGGGCAAATACCTACAGTTATTGATGCTGACGGAATAAATCTGCTTAGCCGCGACATAGATTTATTAAAGAAAAGCAAAGTTCCGATTATATTAACCCCTCACCCTGCAGAAATGGCAAGACTCTTAAAAATCACTGTAAAAGAAGTAGAGTCCGACCGCATAAACATTGCCAGAACATTTGCAAAAGAATATGGTGTTACATTAGTACTTAAAGGCGCTAATACCGTTATTGCCACAAAAAACGGTGAAGTAAGCATTAACACTAACGGCAACGCAGGTATGGCAACGGGCGGCAGTGGTGACGTTTTGGCAGGTATCATAGTTTCACTTTTAGCGCAAGGTTTTTCACCTGAAAGTGCCGCCGAAGCGGCAGTTTTTCTTCACGGTGAAGCGGGCGACAAAGCCGCGGCAAAACGCGGTATGCGAAGTATGTTACCGAGCGATATTATTGACGAACTTTAATCAGGCTTTCAAAAGGATTGCTTATTTTGAAAAAAATAATATTAACATTTATTCTTATTGCCACCTTTTTAAGCGGTTGTTCTAAGATGCAGAAAAGTCCCGCAGTGACCGCCGTCACAACGGGACTTTCTTTTAATGCCGAAATCAGTACAGACAAAGGCGTTTATAATTATTCGGTAAAAATTAATAAAAACGGTGACACCGAAATGGAATGTATAAACACCGATGGTAGTGCATATATAAACTATTTATTTGAGGGCGAGAATGTCACATATAAATACGGCAATCTTGAATACAAAACCAATATATTGGCTCTTAACGAAAATACTGCCGCCGATTTAATTCACTTGGTATTTAAAAATATTACCGAAGAAAAACGCCCTATAGAATATAACAACGAGCAATATTATATTAAAGGTGATACAAAAAAATATAAGTATACGGTTTTTATTGGCGGTAGCGGTATCCCCCTAAAAATAACCGTAGAAAATAAAAATATTACAGTTTTAATTAAAAATGCAAAAATTATAAACTGATTATTTTCTGACCTTAACCTTAAATTCTTTTGAGCAACGCGGGCAAACGGTAGTGTGAACCCCTACCCTGCGCGGCAGTCTTAACACCGCTTTGCAGGCAGGACATTTTTTATAAACGTGCAGACTATCCGCCCTTTTGCGCTCATAAAACTCCTTGCGGCTTTTAAAAAACTGAAGTTTTGTTAAAAACCAATCATTTTCTTTGCGTCTGGCATTAATATTTCGCGACATCATTCTGAACACCGCGTAAATAAAAATAGCGTACACCAGAAGTTGTAAATAATAGGACCTTATTATTAAATTTATAAATGCAATAACAGCGGCTAAGGCTACAATTCCGTAAAATAATTTATCCGTACCGTATCTTCCGCTCATAAATTGCATAAGTCTATATCTGAAGTTCATAAACAACCCTCTTTTAATGTTGTATATATATTTTACATCTTTTTGCCCCTCAATTTGTTAATAAAGGTTTAAAAAATACCTAATTTTTTTGGTTTTGTATACAATAATATTATCAAAAGCGATAAATTTTCACTAAATATATTGACAAAAAATTAACATTTATATTATAATATTTTTATATCATTCTTAGAAGGAGTTGTATTTATGGACAAATTATTAGTTTTGTTCACCTTCCTCGGTTCTTTGGCGGCATTACTGTTTGCAGTATTTTCTGCCAAAAAGGTGCTTAAATTTTCCGAAGGCACCGACACTATGAAAAAGATTTCCTCGTGGATACGCGAAGGCGCTAATGCCTATCTTAAAAGACAGTATGTTGTAGTAGCGGTATTCTTTGCCGTTATGTTCGTAATACTTCTTGTTATGGCATTTCTCGATTTGCTGACCTTCTTTGTACCTTTTGCATTTGTTACAGGCGGTTTCTTTTCCGCACTTTCTGGCTTTATTGGTATGAAAATTGCCACTGCCGCAAATGCACGTACAGCAAACGCTTGCCGCGAAGGTTTAAACCGCGGTTTAAGAGTTGCCTTTTCGGCAGGTTCGGTTATGGGATTTACTGTTGTAGGTCTTGGACTTTTGGATATTTCAATCTGGTTCTTCCTACTTAACAATGTTTTCAAACTCCCCCCTACCGAAATCACAAGTGCAATGCTCACCTTTGGTATGGGTGCTTCCTCTATGGCATTATTTGCCCGTGTAGGCGGCGGTGTATTCACCAAAGCGGCTGACGTTGGCGCAGACCTTGTTGGTAAAGTTGAAGCAGGCATCCCTGAAGATGACCCCCGTAACCCCGCAGTTATTGCCGATAACGTTGGTGATAACGTTGGCGACGTTGCAGGTATGGGCGCTGACCTTTATGAATCTTATGTAGGTTCTGTAATTTCCGCTTCGGCATTGGGTGTTGCGGCATTCTCTTCTAAAAGCGAAATTAATGATATACGCGCAATGGCAGTTCCAATGCTTCTAGCCGCACTTGGTATTGTTTGTTCTATTCTCGGTACATTCCTTGTAAAAACCAAGGAAAACGCTTCTCAGAAAGATTTGCTCCGCTCTTTAAGCCGCGGTACAAACTTTAGCGCAATAGTTATTGCAGTTATTGCTTTCCCGCTTGTTTGGTTCTGCCTTGAGGGTGTTAAATCTATCGGTCTTTACTTTGCTATTCTTGCAGGTCTTCTTGCAGGCGTGCTTATCGGTCAATCTACCGAATACTTCACTTCGGATACCTACCGTCCCACAAAGCACTTAGCATCCAAATCCGAAACAGGTTCTGCTACAATCATAATCGGCGGACTTGGTCTTGGAATGCTTTCAACCGCTTTACCGATTATAATCGTTGCTGTTTGTATTCTCGTGGCTTACTTTGCTTCGGGCGGCAAGAGTGACGCTAACCTCGGTCTTTACGGTATCGCACTTTCGGCTGTTGGTATGCTTTCAACATTAGGTATCACTCTCGCAACCGACGCTTACGGCCCTGTTGCTGACAATGCCGGCGGTATTGCTGAAATGTCAGGTCTTGAACCTGATGTCAGAAAACGTACCGATGCACTTGACTCTCTCGGTAACACAACTGCGGCTACAGGTAAAGGCTTTGCTATAGGCTCTGCCGCACTTACCGCTTTAGCGCTTATGGCATCTTATGTTAATAAGGTTGATGAAGTTGCTAAAGCCGCTGGCAAAGAAATTGACCTCACATTTGATATTACTAACCCCACAGTACTTGTAGGTTTGTTTATAGGCGCTTGCTTACCCTTTATTTTCGCAGCGCTCACAATGGAATCTGTAGGCAAAGCGGCACAGTCGATTGTTGTTGAAGTTCGCCGTCAGTTTAAAGAAATTACAGGTCTTATGGAAGGCAAAGCCGAAGCCGACTATGCTTCTTGCGTTGACCTTTGTACAAAGGCAAGTCTTCGCGAAATGGTTCTTCCTACAATCGTTGCAATCGTAGCCCCTGTAGTTACAGGTCTTATCCTTGGTTATCACGGCGTTGTAGGTATGCTTGCAGGCGCTACCGCAAGCGGTTTCTTACTTGCAATCTTTATGTCCAACTCGGGCGGTGCTTGGGATAATGCTAAAAAGTATATCGAAAGCGGCGCTCACGGTGGCAAGGGCGGCGAGCAACACAAGGCAGCCGTTGTTGGTGATACTGTAGGCGACCCGTTCAAAGATACTGCAGGCCCTGCAATTAATATTCTTATTAAATTGCTTTCAATGGTTTCTATCGTTTTCGCAGCACTTGTAGTAAAATACAGTATATTCTAAGATAAAAAAAGCAGGATGTGTAAACATCCTGCTTTTTATAACTCTGTAGTTTTTAAGCGTACCTTAAAAGGTGCGCTTTTTATTTATTCTTCAAATCACCTTTAATTTGCGTTGTGGATATTTCGGGTGTACGCGTAAGATACAAAACTTCGCAATAACTTTTAAGGAAATCGAATTTACCTTCCCAATCATCACCCATAACAAAAACATCTACATTATATTTCTTAACGTCCTCAACCTTTTGTTCCCAACATTCCTCAGGAATTACTAGGTCTACATAACGTATTGCTTCGAGTAAAAGTTTACGCTTTTCGTAAGAAAAATAACATTGCTTTTGCTTTGAGTTCCAATTAAATTCATCAGTTGAGAGCGCAACTATTAAATAATCACCCTGTTCTTTAGCGCGCCTTAACAAATTTATATGTCCGTAATGAAGTAAATCAAAAGTACCATAGGTAATAACCGTTTTCATAAACTTCCTCCACAATGTTCTAAAGGAACATTAAAAGCATTCTTTTAATATTTCTAAAATTTCCGCGTTGTTAATAATTTTATAACCGCCGCCCTCTTCTACAGAATAGGCAATTTTTTCAAGCATATCTTCTGTAGCACCAATTTCGCGAAGGGTTGTAGGAATACCCATTTCCTTTATAAAATCAGCCATAGCGTCTATTCCTTGAAGTGCTACTTCTTCTGCTGTTTTACCGCCCGACTCAATTTCCCAAACGTTTTTAGTAAACCTTACAAACTTATCTAAACCGTAACTGTAAATATGCTTATAATAAGGAATTGAAACTATCGCAAGGCCAACTCCGTGAGGACAGTCGGTATAAGCGCCTATTTGGTGCTCAATGCCGTGAACCTGCCAATCCTGAGATTTGGATACGCCCGTTATTTTATTAAGTGCCATTGTAGCGCACCACATAATATTACTTCTTGCCTCGTAATCGGTCGGATTTACAAGGGCTTTTCTTGTGCTTGCAATAAGCGATTTCATAACCGCTTCTATTATGTAGTCGGTAGTATTATCGTCATCCCCAGAAAAATACTGCTCGCATAAATGGGACATAACATCAAACACACCGCTCACCATTTGTATTTTAGGAACTGAATATGTATATTCGGGATTAAGAATTGAAAATTTAGGGTTTACATCAGGTGTGAAAACTCTTCCCTCTTTTATCATTTTTTCTTCGTGAGTAATAACCGAACCCGCATTCATTTCCGAAGCAGTACCCGCCATGGTAAGCACCGATGCTACGGGAACTATTTTGTTTTCAAGCGGTTTAAAATCCACCCAGTATTTTTGCCAAGGGTCACCCTCGCAATAAGCGGAAACCGAAATTCCCTTTGCGCAGTCTATAACCGAACCGCCGCCAACCGCTAAAATTAAATCGATATTATTTTCGCGAACAAGTGTAGCGCCCTCAATCATTTGATTATATGTAGGATTGGATTTTATGCCTGATAGTTCAGTTATATTTTTACCTGTGTTTTTAAGGGCGGTTATAATTTTATCGTAAAGACCTATCTTTTTAATTGAAGCCTTTCCATAAACTAAAAGTATATTTTTGCCGTAATTTTTAAGTTCGGTTTCAAGATTATCTAAAGCAGTTTTTCCAAAATATATTTTAGTTGGGTTATAAAAAGTAAAATCATATTTCATAACAAATGAGACCTTTCGTAATGTTTAATATAATTATAACTCATAATATAAGTTTTCGCAATAATTAAGAAAGTGTATTTATAATTTTTGTTTACTGTCCTTTTTATTGTACACTAAAATCATTATAATAAAAAATGTAAAAAATAATAAAAAACACTTGACAAATGGCATTTCGTTGGTTATAATAAGGATAACGAACAAATGTTCGGGAGGTTAAAAATTATGTCATTATCTTTCACACTTACTTCTATTTTTGAAATTCTTTTAGTTGCCGCAGTTATCTGGGCTATCTTTCATGAGGATACTTTAATTGTATTTGAAAAGCGCTTATTAGCGGCTTTTCGCCGTCGCAAGTTAAGGGTTGTTAAATCCTCTTCTTGCCGTTATTCTAATTCTTCGTATATTTATAACAAATAATTCTATCTTTCTTTTTCTTCCGTTAAGGTGTCGGGATTTTTTCCGATGCCTTAATTTTTTTTGCAATTTAAAATATATTAGTGTATTGACTATTAATTCATTGGGTGTTAAAATTAAAATATCTTGAAACCTATAAAGCGAGGTTATTTTATGTATACTGAAAAAATTGCACTTAAAGAACGTTTTCCTTTTCTTGGTGAAAATAACGCTAACCCTACATTAGAGGTTATTCTGCCAAACAAATTATCAGGCGACCATTCAGGTTATAAAAAGCGCCCCTGTATGCTTGTATGCCCTGGCGGCGGTTACGGCTTTTGTTCTCCAAGAGAGGGTGAACCCGTAGCAATGCATTTTTTGCCTGAGGGTTACAATGTGTTTGTTTTGACCTATTCAACTAACGGTTACCGCTTCCCCACCCAAATTCGTGAGGTTGCAGCCGCTATGGAAATAATTTATGAAAACGCTGAAAAATGGTATTGTGATACCGAAAAAATCGCAATTGCAGGTTTTTCGGCAGGCGGTCACTTAGCCGCTCACTATTCAACAATGTACGACTGCAAGGAAGTGCGTGAGGTTTTCCCGAACAGTAAATCGGTTAACGCCTCTGTTTTAGGCTACCCCGTAATCACTGCGGATTTCAGTTGCACCCATCACGGAAGTTTCTTGCAGATAATAGGTCACGAACCCGAAAATGCCGAGGAGCAGGCATATTTTTCTTGCGAATGTCAGGTAGACGAAAACACACCGCCTGCATTTATATGGCACACAGCAGAAGACACTTGCGTTCCCGTTGAAAACAGTTTTCGCTATGCCAAGGCGCTCGTTGCACATAAAGTACCTGTTGAGTTACATATTTATCCTTTTGGATGCCACGGTCTTTCCACCTGTGACGCTCATACTTTTGACAATGTAACCGAAAGTATCAAACATAATGCTATGTGGCTTGATTCGGCTAAAAGTTGGTTAAAACTTATTTTTAAACTTTAATTTTTTATAACGGCGGTTATTTATGAAAAAAAGACGTCTTTCCCATATTCAGTTCATAGCCTTTGGATTTTTAATAGTGATAGCCATCGGAACGGTTTTGTTAACACTTCCTTTTTCTACACGTGACGGCGAGGGTGCTAATATTATTTCGGCGTTATTTACCGCAGTTTCAAGTACTTGTGTTACAGGACTTATACTGCACGATACCGCTACCTATTGGTCGTTATTCGGTCAGGTTGTTATTATATGTCTTATTCAACTTGGCGGACTTGGATTTATGACTTTCGCCCTTTTCGCAGTTCAATTGTTCCACAAAAAAACCGGACTAAGAAACCGTGTACTTTTAGCAGAAAGCATCAATACCGAAAATTTAGGCGGTATGCGAAGGCTTGTTCGCATAATAGTTGTAGGTACTGCCATTTTCGAATTACTCGGCGCCCTTGTTTTAGCAACAAGGTTCATTCCTCTGTTTGGATGGCTTAAAGGTATTTATTATTCGGTTTTCCACTCGGTTTCTGCCTTTTGTAATGCAGGTTTTGATCTATTGGGCACCTATTCGGGCGAATATTCGTCATTCACTGCATTTTCTGGCGATGTATTGGTTAACCTAACAATAATGCTGCTTATAATAATCGGCGGTATAGGTTTTCTTGTTTGGGAAGATATTTTAACCAATCGTTTGCATTTTAAGTTATACCGTTTACACACCAAAATAGTTCTTATAACAACTGTAATTTTAATTTTTGGCGGTGGCTTAATTCTATGGCTTTTTGAAATTGACGGTATTTGTAAAGATATGTCAGTTAAAGAACAAATTTTAACCTCGCTGTTCGGTTCGGTAACCGCCCGTACAGCAGGATTTAATACTACCGATACCGCTCAACTCTGTGACAGCAGTAAATTTTTCACATCAATGCTTATGTTCACAGGCGGCAGTTCAGGTTCTACTGCAGGCGGCGTTAAAACCACTACCATTGCAGTAATCCTTATTTACTTGATTACATTTATTCGTGGAAATGAACCAAACTGCTTTAAAAGGCGGCTTGAAGATACAGCACTAAAAAAAGCAGTTACAGTAATAAGCATAAATCTCTTATTAGCACTTATAGGAACTGTTTTAATCAGCAGTACTAATGATATACCACTGATTGACGCATTGTTTGAAGCCTTTTCGGCAATGGGAACTGTAGGTATGACGACAGGTATTACACGTGATTTAAACACTGTGTCGGTACTTTATACCGCATTTCTTATGTACTGTGGCAGAGTTGGCAGTATATCGTTTGCACTGGCACTGTTTGAAAAACATTCAACCCCAAGAGTATCTTACCCAACGGAACATATAACAATAGGATAGGTAATAAATATGAAATCATTTCTTATAATCGGTATGGGTTCTTTAGGACACCACTTATGCCGCGAATTAACCGCTATCGGCAGTGAAGTTATGGTGGCGGATATTAAGGAAACCGCTTTGGCGGATGTATTATCAAAAGTTATTTCAGCCAAAGTATGTGACTGCACTCTTCCCGATGTAATCGAAAGTTTCGGTGTTGAAGATTTCGATGCCTGCTTTGTTTGTGTTGGTAACGCATTCCAAAACTGCCTTGAAATCACAGATTTGCTTAAAAGTTATGGTGCAAAAAAAGTTTACAGCGCTGCTGACCGTGATATTGAAGCCAAGTTCCTACTACGCAACGGTGCAGACAAAATAATTTATCCCGAGCAAGATATTGCCCGTAGGATTGCAGGTATGGAAAGTTCTAACTCAATTTTCGATTTTATAAATATTTCGGACGATTGCGCCATTTTTGAAATAGAGCCTCTTGCTAAATGGATAGGCAAAAGCATTATTGAGGTTGATTTCAGAAAACGTTATAATCTTAATATAATTGCTTTTAAAAGCGGTGAAACTGTAAATTCCAGTATTTCTGCCGACTATGTTTTTAAACCAAATGAACATATTTTGGTTTTAGGCAGCGCAGAGGACGTAAAGAAAATTACAAAATAAAAAGTTGCGATAATCATATATTATATTAAAAATAACCTCTGATGTAATTTTACATCAGAGGTTATTTTTAAATATCCACAATAGCAAATCCATACGGGTTAAGAATTATTTTATTCCCTTTTACTTCTGCGCCAAAAATTGTTTCAGGTATTCTTTTTTCGCTTGAAATCGGTATCTCAACTTCGTTTTCGCCTTTATTTACGGCTATTAAAACTTTAGATTCCCTGCGAGTTCTGATATACGAAATAACATTTTCGCTTACTTCGTAAGGTTCAAAACCGCCGTTTGCGAATGCCTTTGTATTTCGGCGGACCGCACCTAAAGATTTATAAAACTCCAAAAGTTCGCTATTTTCTTTACCCCAAGGATAAGTCGCTCTGCAGAACGGGTCACCGAAGCCCTCTACCCCTGCCTCGTCACCGTAAAACAGTGATGGAACACCAGGTAAAGTATACTGCAAAACAGCCGCTATTTTTAAAAGTTTAACCGCTTTTGCATAGTTTTCACAAGGCAGACTGTACTTTGACTGTTGCTCACGTTCCTCTAAATACCGTTCCCGCCCAAGCCTTGTAAGAATACGTTCGGTATCGTGAGTTCCGATATGGTTCATTAAAAGCCTTGTAACTTGCGGAGGATAGTTTTCGGTAATATTAAGCACAGTATTAACTAGCGTTTCGCCGCTTTTACCGGTCAAAAAATCGATAATTGCATTTGCAAAAGGATAATTCATTACCGAATCAAGTTGTTTACCGCGCAAAAATCTTCTTCTTTTGCCGTAACTTATTTTATAACTTGCATCTTCCCAAACTTCGCCTAAAAGGAAATTTTCCTCACCCTCGGCTTTAACCGCACTACGTACTTTATCTAAAAAGCGGTCGGGCAATTCATCGGCAACATCAAGCCGCCAACCCTTTATTCCCTTTTTGAGCCAATACCTTATAACCCCGTTTTCACCCGTTATAAACTCGGAAAAACTTTCCTCATTTTCATTGGTTTCGGGAAGGGTTGTAATTCCCCACCAAGAAGAATATCTATTAGGGTATTGCACAAAATTAAACCATTTATAATAATCTGATTCTTGGGACTGATAAGCGCCTAAACTTTCGTAACGTCCATAACGGTTAAAATAAACGCTATCGTCACCCGTATGCGAGAAAACACCGTCAAGAATAATGTTAATTCCGCGTTTTTTAGCACCTTTTATCAAATCACACAAATCTTTTTCGGTACCAAGCATTGAATCAACTTTAAAATAATCGGCAGTGTTATATCTGTGATTAGAATGAGCCTCAAAAATAGGGTTTAAATATATGCAGTTAACCCCTAAGGATTTTATATAGTCAAGTTTTTCTTCAATTCCCTTAAAATCACCGCCGTAATAGTCGTTACCAAGGCGGCAAATATCATTTTTAGGTTGCTTATATTCAGGTTGCTTTGACCAATCGTTGCATATATAACGGTCTTCAAACTTATTTTGTTTAAGGCGCTTTGATTTATTAAATCTATCAGGAAAAATCTGATAAATTATACCGCCTTCAAGCCAATCGGGTGTTTTAAAATCCTTAGCGTAAACGGTTTGTTGCCAAGAAGCACCTGTGGGAGAAACTATGCCTAACGAAGTAGCGGTCTTGGTTACAAAAAACTCACCGTATTCACTCGTATACCTGAATCTGTACCAATAAAGACCTTCGTTTAGTTCTAAATCACATTCATAAAAGCGGTAGTCTTCGCGCCAGTCAGTCGCTATCATAGGTATTTCGGTTGCTTGCTGTTCGTCATCATTTCTGATAATTAAAAAAGCATCGTAAACCTTAGCATCTTTATGCAACAAAACCTTTAGCCGAAGGGTTTCCCCCTCGGCTAAAGCACCTATTTTACTTCTATATAAAGTTTTTCTAGAATCAAAAGGATAATAATTCATAATAGTTATTCAACAGGCTTTACGTGCCAGATATCGCGTGCATAATCTTCAATAGAGCGGTCCGCCGCAAAAATACCCGACTTTGCAATATTTGTAAGCGACATTGCATTCCAAGTATCGCGGTCGTTATAAAGTCTGGTAGCCTTTTTCTGAGCCTCGCAATAATCGGCATAATCTGCGAGAGCCATATATCTGTCATTATTTTTAAGCGAATTATAGATATTATCAAACGGTTGACCTGCAATACCCTTACCGATGAAGTCGAGTGCTGCCCTTAAATCTTCATTATTATTATAATACTGAATCGGAGAATAGCCGTGCTTTTGAAGTGCTAAAACTTCGGGTGTTTGCATACCGAAAATGATGATATTATCGTCCCCAACAGCCTTATGAATTTCAACATTTGCGCCGTCTTCAGTACCTAAAGTAATAGCGCCGTTCATCATAAGTTTCATATTACCTGTACCGCTGGCTTCGGTAGATGCCAATGAAATCTGCTCACTGATATCTGCAGAAGGTATCATAAGTTCAGCAAGGCTTACGCGGTAATCTTCAAGAAAAGCAATTTTAAGTTTATCGTTTACCTGACGGTCACTGTCAATCACAGTTGAAAGTTTATAAATCATCTGTATAATTTCTTTAGCGAAAAGATAACCGGGCGCTGCCTTAGCACCGAAAATATAGGTTTTAGGAGTAAATTCCGCATTTGGATTATTCTTAATATAAAGATAGTCCGTAATAATATTAAGTGCATTAAGGTGTTGACGTTTGTATTCGTGCAAACGCTTAACCTGCATATCAAAAATAGAATCTGGATTAAGGGTTATACCGCAATGGTCCTTTACATAATTTGCAAAGCGAACTTTATTTCCGTGTTTAATCTCTGCTAATTTATCAAGAACTTCCTTTTCACCCTTAAATTTCATAAGATTCTCAAGTTCAGCAGCGTTTTTAATAAATCCGTCACCGATAAGTTCTGTAATATACTTTGTAAGTTCAGGGTTAGCCTGACAAAGCCAACGGCGATGTGCAATACCGTTAGTAACATTGGTGAACTTTTCGGGGGTCATTCTTACATAGTCCTTGAAAAGTTCGTCTACCAGAATTTTACTGTGAAGTTTTGAAACGCCGTTTACTGTATGGCAGGTTGCAACGCAAAGGTTAGCCATTCTTACCATACCGTTACTTATAATTGCGGTACGCTCTGCTAACTGATAGTCGCCTGTCATATTAATAACTTCTTCTCGGTAACGGCGGTCAATTTCCTTAATGATTTGATAAATTCTTGGAATTCTTTCCTTTACTAAGGATTCTGACCAACATTCAAGCGCTTCTGCCATAATTGTGTGGTTAGTGTAAGCAACCGTGCCCTTAACAAGTTCCCACGCTCTGTCCCAACCGTAGCCGCATTCATCAAGTAAAAAGCGCATAAGTTCAGGGATACAAAGGGTTGGATGGGTATCGTTAATATGAATAGCAACCTTTTCGGGTAAATTTTCAAGGGTCGCATATTTATTAAGATGACGCTTTAAAATATCCTGAACCGAAGCAGAAACAAGGAAATACTGTTGGCGAAGTCGCAAAGACTTACCTTCGTGATGATTGTCTTCAGGATAAAGTACCTTAGAAATTGTTTCAGTGGTGGCGCGTTGTTCAAGCGCACGAACATAGTCGCCCTGATTAAATGCCGACATATCAAAATCCTGACACTCAGCACTCCAAAGGCGAAGCGCATTAACGGTTTTGCCGTCCTTACCTGCAACCATAAGGTCATAAGGTACTGCCCTTACAGTCTGGTAACCTGTATGCTCTATATGATGATAACTTCCGTCCCACCATTCGTTAATCTTACCGTCAAAATTAACATCTA
>JAZQHI010000003.1:0-4543 GCA_045540535.1 Acutalibacteraceae bacterium
GCTAAAACTGCAATAAGAGCCACCGAAGAAACCGTTATTGAACGAATTCCGCCAAGGGTTAATATCCGCAAAGATGCACCGATTGAAATACCACACGTTATGCTTTTAATTGATGATGAAAGCAGAACTGTTATAGAACCAATAGCCGAAAAGGCGAATAGTTTAAAAAAGGTTTATGATTTTGAATTAATGCAAAATGCGGGTAGTATAAAAGGCTATGCGCTAAAAGAATCGGAAATTAAGCAAATTAATTCCGCTTTAGGAACGCTTGAAGAAAAGAGCAGTGACGGTCTTTTATTTGCAGTGGGTGACGGTAATCATTCTTTAGCATCTGCCAAAGAATGTTATAAACAAGGCTTAGGTCCGCGCTATGCTTTGGTTGAAATTGTAAATATTCATGACACTTCACTTGAGTTTGAACCTATTTACCGCGTAGTTTTCGGTGTTGACCCACAAAAAGTTATAGATGCGTTTTTAGAGTTTTGCGGCGGCGAATATTTTGGTGACGATGCTCAAAAGTTTGAATGTTGTTTCGGTGAAAGTGAAAAAACAATCAGTGTTAAACCGATTGGTGCTTTACCTGTTGCTACGCTTCAAAAGTTTTTGGATATTTACACCTTAGAAAACGGCATTAAAATCGATTATATTCACGGAATTGAGTCTACAAAATCACTTTCTTCAAAACGTGACACTTTAGGTTTTATTTTTGAGGGAATGAGCAAATCCGAATTATTTAATGCAGTTTCTGCTGATGGTTCTTTACCGAGAAAAACATTTTCAATGGGAACGGCTGATGATAAACGCTTTTATCTGGAAGCCAGAAAAATTAAATAACTAATTTTAAAAAAAGGCTAAGTTTTAATTACTTAGCCTTTTTATGTTAAAATGGTCTTCCGCCTTTTCCGCCACCAGCCCCGTGAGGCATCATTCCGTTACCCATACCGCCTCCGTTTGATACAGAAACTGCGGTTTGCTCAATTTCAAAAGTCTCGGTACTACCGCTTACTTTACCGCTTTCGGTAAAACCGTTAGAGTCGGTGTTGGTAACCGTACCGCCGATAGATAGCGTATACATTTTTCCTATTTCCATTTTGGGACTACTAATAATAATACTGTTGTAAGCCTTTTGCGGCGTAAAAGATGCAATAACATCATTTCCGTCTAAAAGTGAAACGGCAGTACCGCCATCAAAAGCCGAATTAATATTATGCATAAAAGATGCTTGAGAAGAATTATTTCCAAAGGTTGTTGCCATACCCGAAGCGCCAACAATCACAACTGTACCTCCGCTTATAGTAGCAGAACCGCCGTAATCCAAAGCACCGTTACCGCTGTTTGTTGGTCCTGACACCAAAATTGTTCCGCCACTTACATTAAGCGCGCCGTTTGAATCAAGTCCGTCACCCGAAGCGTTAACTAGTATATATCCGCCTGTAAAGTTCAGTTGTGCATCAGAATCGCTTTCAAATGGGTTTTGTCCCGGTCTTCCACCTAATGCCGAAGAATCGTTACCGCCTGCAGAATTAAAGCCATCGTCCGAAGCAGTAACATTAATATTACCGCCCGAAACTGTTATTGCGGTGGCTTCGATACCCTCGTAAGACTTAGTTATAACTATCTCTCCGCCTGAAATTAATAATTGGTCATCCGCGTGAATTCCGTCGTCCCCCGAGGTTATATTAAATTTTCCGCCCGAAATTTCAAGGTCACAGTTTGAATGTAGTGCATCATCGGATGAATTGATTGTAAATTCTCCGCCCGATATTTCAATAAGACTTGCGGATTTTAAGGCTTTTGCACTTTCGGTATCGGTAGAGTTGGTATTTTCACCCCACATACCCCAACGGTTATCGGGTCTGCCGTAATCGGCGCTGTTGTTTTGAGCGCCACCACCACTTTCAATATTAAAAGTACCGTCCTTAATAAATAATGCGGTTTGGGACTGTATTGCATCATTTACTGATGTTATATCAAATTCTCCTGAATCTATAAGTACAAAACCGCGTGTGCCGTCCTCTGTATTAGTAGATTTAATGCCGTCACCACTGGTTTTAATTTTGATTGTAGAATTACTTAATTTTACGCAATCTTTACCCTCAATTGCAGTGCCAACGCTTGTAACATTTATGTTTGCATTTACTATATTTAAGTCATCCTTTGAAACAATACCGCATTTGTAATTACCGTTAACGGTTAATTTTCCGTTGCCGTTAATTGTTATATCGGATTTGCTGAAAATTACACCGTCGGCATTGCCGTAAGAAATGTCATACTGATTTTTGTCAGAAAGGGTATTTTCGGTATTTTCTTTTAAGGTTATAAAAACCTTATCTGCGCTTTCTACATAAATTGCAGGACCGTTTTCGCAGTAAAGTTCAGCGTTGTTGAGTATAATTTTCGGTTTTGCGGTATCGGGTGCAGAAATAATCAACTGACCACATTTTCCCGAAATTTCAAAAATACCGTCACTGTCAATTTCAATTTTTTCTTGCGCATCAAATTTTTTAATTGAATTTTCGTTATAACTCGTAATTTTATCATTTTCGGTAAAATCTAAATCCATACCTGAAGTATCAATTTCGGCAGTTTCGGTAATTTCGCTCATAATTTCAATTTCATTATTTTCCGTATCTTTGTTGTGGTCTTGTGTCTTTTCATTGCAGGCGCAAAAAATTAATAAATTTAAAGATAAAAGCAAAGCAAGTAATTTTTTCATAAATCACAACTCCTCGCTAACAGTAGGGGAATAATTGCAAATAATTTCAAGATTGCCGTTACGGGTGCGCAAAGCGTCTAAAAATTCCTTTTCTTCATTAATGTTCCTTAATACTACAGAATAGGTTAAACGGTAAAGAGAGCCCATATTGGTCGTTTTAACGCGTTTTAAATCAAACTGTTTAGTATATTTTTCAAAAACCTCTGAAAAAGCGGTTGAGTAATTAAGGTCCTCAGGAACAGTTATTTTAATTTCGCGGTTGTTTTTACCGGTTTCACCAAACCCTGAATGACTGTAAAGAAAATTTGCCAAAATAAGAAGCAGGGTGAAAATTATAGCAACACCTACATAACCTACACCTGTTGCAAGACCTACAGCCATTGCCATAAATATACTTAAAATTTCTCTCGCATTTCCCGGTACAGAACGAAATCTTACTAGCGAAAAAGCGCCTGCAACGGCAATACCTGTACCCAGGTTTCCGTTTACAAGCATTATTATAACTTGAACTATAAGGGGCAATACCGCTACGGTTAAAGTAAAACTTTTTGTGGTTCGGTTTTTGTAAATATGGGTTAAGGCTAACAAAAAGCCTAAAATCAAAGAAAATGCTGAGCAAATTATAAAACTTTGCGCCGTAAGCGTTGTTCCTATTATTGATGTAAATATTTTATTTAACATTATTTATTCCTCCAATAAATTGTTTGTATGCCGTTCCGTATTTTGAAAACGGGGTAGGGTATGCTTTGATTTCGTTTAACATTTTTGATAGCCATAACGGCATTGCACCTAAGGTTTTAATTTCCATTATAACCTTATCTGGTGGCAAAAGTGTGTTACCGTAAATTCCTTTTTTAAGGTCATATTCATAAAAACGGTATTTGATATCAGTATCAAAAGTAATGCGAACATTTTTATCAAATTTATCATAAAAAGCAATTCGCTTATAAAATATATCGGTTTTAGGGGTAGGGTTTTCGTAAAAATTTTTAAAATATACTATTTCGTTTTTTATTTGACTTTCGGGTAAAATATCATAATTATTTTCCAAAAAGGCAAAACCGTCCTTATAGTTGCAGGAAATACGCCGTTTATAAACAACGCCTTTGTATTTCTTCTTAATCTCTAAAAAACATCTGCTATCATTCTTTGGTGTTCCGTAGCACCGAAGCCGTAATTTTTCCTTATAAATCGGTTTTTCGATTGAATGGCGGATTATTCTGAAATCGGGTGTATCGTAATATATATTGCAAATGTCACTTTTGCCGTATTTATCAGGTTGGGTATTAAACGATAACATATTAAGCGCCGATTCAAACTGACTGCTATTTAATAAATACTTTTTTTCGTATCTTTTAAAAATGTACTGTGGCAAATTATCACCTCAAAATACATTTTAAAAGTGCATTTTAATTAAAATATGAATAAATTATAAACAACTTTTTCCTAAATATTAATTGTTGTCGAATTTTATAATAAAAAGTTGACATAAAATATTAAAAATTGTATAATTACTGTGTACTGTTTATTTGAAAGGATATATTATGTACAGATTAAAAAAAGTATTATCTTTATTTTTAATAATTTTAATAATAACAGTTTCTTTTATCAGTAGTTTAGGGCTACAAAGTTTTGCGGCACAGATTACTACGATGTATATTGAGCCTACAACTTCGGTTAATATAAGAAGCGGTCCCGGAACTGAGTATCCTGCAATTACAACTGTAGGTTACAGTACCGCCACTATTGTTGATATTAATCCGACTACTGATAAAAACGGTAAATATCAATGGTATCATATAATCCATTCAAACGGCACTGACGGTT
>JAZQHI010000004.1:0-6085 GCA_045540535.1 Acutalibacteraceae bacterium
ATGGCTACGATCCGACTTCATACGAACAACACCTAAAACGGGAGTAAGGGTTGTAAAATGATAATTAGCAATTTTTGGCTTAGCCTCACTTACTACCGATACCAAGGTTGATTTTCCAACGTTTGGAAAACCGATAAGTCCCACATCGGCTAAAAGTTTTAATTCTAAAGTTACATCAAGTTCTTCACCGGGGTTGCCGTTTTTGGCAAATCTCGGCACTTGGCGTGTAGAGGTTGCAAAATGTTGGTTGCCCCAACCGCCGTTTCCGCCTTTTGCTATTACTACAGGCTCAAAATCCGAGATATCGGCTATAATTCTGCCGCTTTCAGCGTCTTTTACAAGAGTACCAACAGGCACAGAAATCACTAAATCTGCGGCACTCTTACCGGTGCAACGCGATGCACCGCCGTTTTGACCGGCTTCAGCCGCGTATTTTCTTTTATAACGGAAATCTGCCAAGGTAGAAAGATTGCTGTCCGCCTTAAAAACTATATCTCCGCCCTTGCCGCCGTCACCGCCGTCAGGTCCGCCTGCGGCTACATATTTTTCTCTATGAAAAGAAACGGCACCGTCGCCGCCTTTACCTGCTTTTAAATGAA
Source organism: Acutalibacteraceae bacterium (assembly GCA_045540535.1). Classification (GTDB taxonomy): domain Bacteria; phylum Bacillota; class Clostridia; order Oscillospirales; family Acutalibacteraceae; genus UBA737. Next base: position 600 of record JAZQHI010000004.1, read on the forward strand.
TACTCGCTATATCTACAAACATCTAAATTTCCTCATCATATATTTCATCATCAAAAACAAATTCAGTTTCCGACTCTAAAAATTCCCTATAAAGTTTATCTGCCTTTTCAAAATCGCAGTTGTCAACATAAATCTCTTCGGCAACAAAAACACCGCCGAAAGTCACTCGCATACCGCCCTCGTCACCAAAGGCACCGCTGGAATTTGGAATTCCGTTTTCATTTAGTATATCCCTTAAAATTTCCGCCGATACAACATCTTCAAAACTAGCCAACAAAACGGGTTTTTCAATTACTTTTTCTTCTGGTTCTTCGGTATTATCAATTTTCTCATTATTAAGATCCGCGCCGCAAATCGGACAAAGTTCCGCGTAATCTTCACATTCACAATTACAAACATGACAAGTTTTCATAATAACTTTATCCTCCGTATAAAAATTAAGTTCGGGAATTTAATTTAAACCCCCGAACTTTAACTCTAAAATTATTCAGCAGCGTAAATACTTACCTGCTTGCGATCTCTGCCTACACGTTCGAATTTTACCTTACCGTCGATAAGAGCAAAAAGTGTATCATCAGAGCCACGGCCTACGTTGTTGCCGGGGTGAATGTGTGTTCCTCTTTGACGAACAAGAATGTTACCGGCTAATACGAACTGACCGTCAGCACGCTTAACACCAAGACGTTTAGACTCACTGTCACGACCGTTCTTAGTAGAACCTACACCCTTTTTATGAGCGAATAACTGAATGTTAATCTTTAACATGTTTTGCACCTCCGTAAATTCTAATGTTATTACTGTATTGGTTGGATAATTCTTTTATATGCAGTCTGAAACCCTCTAAAACCTTTATTGCCGCTTCGCTCGGATTATTTACCGAAACTGACATCAAGGCTTCGTCAACCGTAATTTCCGCACTATCGCCTATAATATCCGTGATAGTATTCGCGGTCATATACGCCGCACTGGATACCGCCGCACAAACTATTTTGCCAACCTCGTCGTCACTGTCCTTTGACGCGTGACCGTTAACCGAAAAGCCGTAAATCCACTTTTCATTAACCAGAAATTTTACACTTGTCATAATTAACCGATTTCGTTAATTTGTACCTTAGTGTAGGGTTGTCTGTGGCCCATTTTGCGTGAACTGCTCTTCTTAGGCTTGTAAGTAAATACAGTGATTTTCTTACCCTTGCCGTTCTTAAGAACGGTACCCTTTACGAAAGCGTCCTTTACGTAAGGCTTACCAACCTTTAAAGTTCTGTTGCATACAGCAATAACCTTATCGAAGGTAACTTCCTCATCAACCTGAGCGTTAAGTTTCTCTACGTAGATAACGTCACCGTTCTGAACGCGGTACTGCTTTCCGCCTGTTTCAATGATTGCGTACATTTTCTTTACACCTGCCATTTATTTACAGTCTCGCTACAGATAGGCGTGCGCCAAAATAGGCACAACTTTAAAAAGCCCACAATATGCGGCTTACACATTTTATCATAGTAAAATGCGTTTGTCAACACTTTTTTTAAACTCTTTAAACCTCGAATTCAAAAGTTATACTGTTCATTCCGCCTGCCAGTTCAAAATCAATAAGATATACCGTAATCTGTCTTGAATCGGGTCTTACCGAAGTATATTCTCCGTGGCTTAGTTTTACCTTGCAAACCTTATTATTAAATTTAAGTTTTACGTTTCCTACCTTTACATAAGTATCAAAAATCTGCGGTTCTTCAAGGGTTACAAACCGCTCGGTAATCCTTGAACTGTCAATATTAAAGTTATCGGTCAGGGTAACCACATCTTCGCCTAAAATCACATTTCTTTTAAGAGTTACAAGGTCCTCTGTATCGTAAGCCGAAGCCATTTCAACCGAAACCGTACCGTCCTCATTAAAAGTAAGGTCGCCGCGTCTTTTCCAACCTGCTAATTGAGGCTTGCCGTCTATAATAGGCACACTATGACCTAAAGAAGAACTACAGATATGTTCATACCTATGCTCATTCTGGAAATACTGAAGTGTATATAACGGAGCGCCTATATCGCAAAATACCTGACCGCTCTCATCCGCCAGAATAAAACTGCCGATATCGTTATGGTTGTGAGGCTCGGAATTATGACCGCCTTTAATAACAAATGAGTATTTTTCGCGGTTGGCGGTGAACTGATGAGCATCTTTAGCGTAGATATCCTCTGACTTAAAAGGCGTAAGAGATAGTTCAGGGTCAAAATAAAGGAAGGCTCTTATACACTCAGAAAAACTTGAAGTTTTAACGCTTAAAAGTTCGGGTGATATAATATGTACATCATTCGGGAACTTTTTATTGAGCAAATACTGTATCATAGCACAGGCTTTACCGTTGCGGTGCCCATCCGAAAAACTGACAGTAGCATTACCCTTTATAAAGCAACGTTGCATATAGCAAGCGATGTTTTTAATTTTTTCACCTTTAAGCAATTCGGCTTCGCCCTTAGTATATCGATTATATAAATCGGCAAATATTGAATAGTTACCAAAACCGTAACCGCAGTAACTCGGTCCTTCAAGGCAGGTGCCGTCATCAGGAAAATTTTTTATAAAGGCATCAAGTGTTTTCATCAGTCTTGGTTTTAATTCTTCAAAAAGTTCAGGGTCAAGGTACATAAGCGCACCCGCTACACTACCGCCGCAAACTGCCGCCCAGTTATTTTCGCCTGCTTCCCACCAGAATTTGCCTTTTTTATAATTTTCAAACACTCTGCGGTGAACTTCGTAATCAATGCGTTCTCTGATAAGAGGCTCTAATCTGTCACCCAATATATCGCGGATTTCGGCAAGCCAGAGTCCCGTTTCTGCATTATCAAGGTCTACCTGAGTAGTATCAACCGCGATTGTGCCGTTTGTGTGGGCAGTAAGTGCCCAACTGTATTCGTCACAAGCAGCCCAGATAAGTTCGTGAAGTTCTTTTATATATTTTTCTTCTTCAGGATAAATTAGTGCTAATATAGCAGTAGTTGCAAGCCAGGTTCTGCGGCTGAGAAATGTAGCGTCAAAATTAGTTCTGACACCGGTTTTATGACATTCTACACGTTCATAATAACTAAGGTTTAAAATTTTATCGTGACGGTTATCCTCGTAAGCCGCTTTGACACGCTCAATTAACCAATCGTACCTACTGTCACTTCTCACCTTTTGCCAAAATTCAGGCGTTTTAACTTCACTTAACATATATTCCCTATCCTTTCTTTATGCCATTGTTTCAAGCATTTTTAAATCCACTTCAAAGCGACATTCCGCACCACTTGTAAATTTAAAAAATTCTTCGCGCATATATTCTGCCATTCGGTGCACTTCATTACCGCTGCTGCCTGCAATATGCGGAGTTAAAATGCAGTTTTTCAAGGTATAAAACGGATGGTCGTTTTCGGGTGGCTCGGGTTCTGTAACATCTAATATTGCCACTATATCGGGGCGTTCTTTTAACACTTTGCAAAGTTCCTCTTCTACTACCTGAGCGCCTCTGCCGGTATTAATAAACGTAGCGTTTTTTTGCATTGTTTCAAAATGTTTTCGGTTTAACATTCCTTTAGTTTGTTCATTATTTGCAAGATGATTTGAAATTACGTTACATTCGGCAAAAATTTGGCTCAGTGAACATTTTTTAACTCCAAGTGCTTCTGCCTCTCTATCGCTTAAAAAAGGGTCAAAAACCAAAACTTCTAAACTGTAAGATTTTAGTAATTCTATAACTAATTTACCAATCATTCCAGCCCCTATTATGCCAATTTTAGCACCATAATTACCGATATAGTTTTCAAAAATACTTTTTGCATTTTTGTATTCCTCTTTTGAGGATATCATAGAAGTCCTGTAATAACCTTTATTAGCAAGTATTATTTGTGCTACAGTATACTCTGCAACAGGAACTGCATTAGTCGCCCAAGCCGAAAACACCTTTACGCCACAGTTTAAAAAAGGACGGGCAAAGTGCTGAACCGTACCCGCGGCATAAAAAACGGCTTTTAGATTTGGAAAACAGTTTTTTATTTCCTCTTCAGAAAACCACGGCATACCCCAAGTGGAAAAAATAAATTCGGTATCGGCAAAGTTTTCCTTTGAGTCAAGAACATCATTTTTGGTGAATACCTTTATTTCTTCCCCGATAAGTTCTCTTTGCAGTTCAGCGGTATATACGCGGTCTACTGTATTTTTATTACCGTTTAAAAAAATATTTTTCATAACCTAACCTCTTATTATTTTATTAAGCGCAATACATTCTGCCTTTAAACTTTCGGGCTTACCGTCAGGCATAAATTCGAGTAACAAATTTTGTTTGCCACTGAATTTTTTAAGATATTCTTTCCATACATCCACTGCACCTAAAAGAGAATATTTAGCCTCACCCTCCCAATTAAATACGTGAATATTTTCGGTATACGGGGCGATTTTTTCGGCATATTCCAAGTTGCTTTCAAAACTTTTAAACTGATTTGGTTGCCAATACATTTTAAAGTTTTTACTATTAACCGCCGTCATTAATTCGAGTGCCCCCGAAAGCGAATTTGTAAAACTCCAACCGTGACATTCTAAGCACAGCAAAACACCGTTTTCCTCAGCAATTTTTGCTAATTTTCGGCACTCTTCAAAAAGTTTTTCCTTTTCTTGCGCGTTATATTGCTCGCTGTCCTTATTTCCGCACCAGATTCTAATAACCTTTGTGCCTAAAATTTTAGCGGCATTTATATAATCGGTTATTTCTGAAATTGGGGTTGTGCCAACTCTGAAATATGTCCCGTAAGAAGAACATATAATTCCGTTTTGCAGTTGCAACTCGGCTATTTCTTTTAATTTTTCGGTTTCTTTACAAGGCGCGTGAACATCGCTACCCCATTCAACCACCGTAAGACCGCACTCTTTCATTAAAGATATAATTTCTTGAGGTAAAAGTTGTCTGAAAGTTACCGAAACCAAGCCTAAATTACCATTCATTTTTAACACCCTATTCTAAAAAGGTTCTGCAATTTTTTAAAAATGCCACTTCTTATAATTAATAAATATTACCGTTTTCGCGATAAGCCGCCCATACATTTTCAAAGAAATCATCGTTTTTGGGAATAGGTCTTACATTTCTCCAAGAGCATTTAAAACCATTTTCGGTAAGTATAGTTTCCTGAACCTTAGTGCGCGTGTCACCCAAATCCTCGCTAAAACGGAACATTTCTTCAAGACCGTCACGTAAAACTCCCTTTTGGTCAAAACAAAGGCTGGAACCCCTCGTTTTGCCTACAGTATCAGCGTAATCTATCATAGAAATAAGCACCGCCGACTGCGTTATTAAAATATCCTTTAATTTATAGTACATATAAAGGCGTGACTTTTTATCAATTTCCACCGTTTTGCAAAGGTTTGCAATATCGCTTTCGGTTTCTTTTAATGCTTTTTTAAGTTTTTCGCTAATCCTTATTGCCGCCGCGCTATCAAGTCGGATCGTAGCCATGTCGTTCTGTGA
>JAZQHI010000005.1:0-3960 GCA_045540535.1 Acutalibacteraceae bacterium
CGGTACATATCAAAATGATAAAGCGGAAATTTACCGCCAATGTATTCATTAATAAGCGCGAATGTTGGCGAAGTAACATCGCCGTTATAGCCTAACCCAAGTGCTAACCCACGCGTAAAACAAGTTTTACCCATACCAAGACCGCCTCTGTAAGCGATTACCTCACCACCGCCAAGCCGTTTTGCAAAATCGGCGGCAATTTGTTCGGTTTTTTCGGGACTGTCAGACATAAAAATTTCCATAAACACAAACCACCTAATTTATTCCCAACCATTTTAACACATTTTTTTACAATTTAAAAGACCCTCTTGAATATTTTTATAAAATAAAATATAATGTATAAAGTAAAATGCTTTAGGAGGTGGCTTTTTGCGACTCTTGTTATCAAGAATAGCGGATTTTTTCCGCGAAACCGATAAAATTCTTTTACTGCTTTGTTTTTTTGCATCGTCTTACGGTTGTATTGCGGTTTTTTCCACTACCTACTATATGGAAAATTTCCGCCCAGTTTTTATACAGACTTTATGCACGCTTTTAGGTTTATTTGCCGCGCTTGTTATTTCGGCTTTCGATTATGAACGGTTATTAAAACGTTGGTACTTAGTAGCGGTTTTAGGGTTAATACCCGTAATACTTACATTTTTTATAGGTTTTGCGCCTGAAGGCACCGACGATAAGGCATGGCTCAATTTAGGGTTTACCACATTTCAGCCCTCAGAACTGCTTAAAATTTGTTTTATTATAACCTTTTCGGCTCACATAAGAAAAATTAAACCCAACATAAACAAACTAAAATATTTAGTCCCCCTTTGCCTGCACGGTGCCACTCCCGTTTTGCTTATTCATTTTCAAGGGGACGACGGTACTGCCCTTGTTTTCGCAGTTATAGTACTCTTTATGATGTGGGCAGGCGGAGTTAGTTGGAAGTATTTTCTTTTAGCCTTTTCCGCAGCGGTTGCGGCTTCCCCTTTTATTTACTTTTTTGTAATGAACGAAGACCATCGCAAACGTATTAAATTGATTTTTGATATTAATGCTGATATTAAAGAAATAGGCTACCAACAATGGCGCGGAAGAATGGCGCTTGCAAACGGCGGTCTTACAGGACAAGGCTTTTTAAAGGGGGATCTCACCCAAGCGGGAATTATACCCGAAAGCCACAACGATTTTATTTTCACCTGTATCGGCGAAGAATTCGGCTTTTTAGGTTGTATGGTTGTTGTTATTTTGCTTGCGGCAATCTGCCTTAGGTGTATAAGGATTGCGCGTATATGCACAAATGACGGCGGCAAATACATTTGTGTTGGAATTTTTGCAATGCTTTTTGCACAATCGGTAATAAATATCGGTATGTGCACATCTATATTACCCGTAATCGGTGTAACGCTTCCATTTTTCAGTGCAGGCGGTACTTCCCTTTTATGCCTTTTCTTAGGTATAGGTCTTGCGCTTAATGTTTATATGCACCGAAATTCAAGGACAATTTATCTGCACGATTAATTAAAACCCTGTTCAATAACAGGGTTTTATCTTTTGCAATTATTTTAATGGTATCTAAGTTTATCCTAAAAGAACTATCGGTATCATAAGCGGTACTGCATGTTCGTGGGTAGAAATCATAACTGCAATTTTATTAATTCCATCTACCTTTTCGCCTACATTCACCGTCATTTCCCAAACTGCTTTACCGTCCTGCCCGTGAGGAGTCTGGCGGTAAATAGTGTGGCAAGTTTTATTATATTCCGCATTCCAACCCTCAGGTAAAAATACGTCAATATTATAGTAACGCGAGTCCTCGCGGTAATTTGTAAGGGTTACCTTAACATTAAAGTTATCGAGCGGTTTTATACGAGGCTCTTTTTCGTACTCGATAACAGCGCTTGTGTGTATCGTATCGCCAATTTCAAAAGAATACGGACTTCTTGACAAGGTTTCTTTTGAATAATTCTTTAACACATTATGGGCATATTCTGCCGAGTATTCATTTTGCGCATCTGTAAACTGAAAATCAACCCTGTGTGCCGAAAGCACCTCAGGAATACGTGCTATCACGCGCTTAGTGAGGTCGGTACAGGTTTTAGGTATACGCGACAGATACATACCGTTGATGCTTATAGTTATTATTCTGTCGCCTATATATTCGGTAAGTTCAGTGGGTATTTTATCCGCTCCCATTATTATACCTAATATAGAACCGCATGTAGCAGCGGTGCAGTCGGTATCGTCACCGCAGTTTATAGCGTAGCAAAGGGTCTTTTTCATATCGCCCTCGCCATAAACAAGACCTAAAACCATAAATCCAAGATTGCCTGGCGCTTGGAACCAACCAAGGTCTTCGTTTTCTTTTACAACAATGTCGCGGGTTTCGTCCCAAGCCATTTTTTTATCATAACAGTTAAGTACTGTATTTACTGTTTTTGCAACGCGGCAATTCTCAGGAATAAATTCGAGTGCCTTTTCTATAAGGGTTCTGATATCGCTTTCAAAAAACGCCATACTCTCTAGTGCAGCGGTGAAAATTTCAGCATAAGTGCCCTCGGAAAAACCGTGGTCAACAGAAGCATCCATTATAGCGTATTTTACTGCAATATTCGGAAAACCAGGTGCTAAACAAGCCCAGATTTCAGACCTAATCCAAGCGCCGTTTGAATTTTTCCAAACATTTTCGGTTTCACCCGAAAGTGGTGGCAAAAGTCCTACAGATAAATTGCTTTTACCTATACCGTACTCGTTCCAATGCGGAGCAATATATGTAAGCCAATAATCCGCCAAAGCATTTACATTTAAATTTTTAGCCCCAACCTGCTCTAAAGCAACAAGCCAAGCCAACTGTAAATCCAAATCGTCATTAGGAAGCGGTTCACCTTTTGAAGTAGTGTAACCTGTAATATTAAGTTTTTCGCGTCTGCCCTCAAAAGGAGCACCCATCGTTCCGCCAATATTCTTACCGAGCCAACAACCGTAAATTTTGTTTTCAAGTTCTGCCTTATTAAGTTTTACACCCATAACCTTTTCCACCTTTCGACTTTTTATATGTATTATAACAAAAAACCGCTCAAATAAAAAGCGGTTTTTTTAAGTTAAAAAAGTATTTCTTTTTTACTTTTTCTGTAATCTTTTGGGGTGAGTCCAATAACTTCAGTAAAATGTTTATAAAACTTTGTTTTATCGCTATAGCCAACCATAGATATAATATCGGTTATATTAATATTTTTATTATTAAGCAAATCGCACGCCTTTTCTATACGCGCGATTTTAAGGTATTCTCTAAAAGTTTTTCCAGAAAATTCCTTAAAAATTCTACTAAAATATGCCGAATTATACCCCGCCTTTTCGGCTATATCCGAAAGTTTTAAATTTTTTGAACAGTTGCTTTTTATATATAGCAATAAATCACTGTTTACTGCGAAATTATATTTCATAGGAAGTGACATTTTTCTGAAAATATTAGTAAGCAACAAATTAAGTGCCGAACGAAGCATTAAATTTCTGCCCGAAAGTTGCTTTTCCTGTTCTTCTTCTATAACGGAAATAAGGGTTTCTATTCTCGCCTGTTCTTCACCCCAGAATTCAATGCAGCAGTTATCCTTATTTATAATATTCTCAAATTCCTTAAAATCCTCAAGCGCTAAAAGTGAAAAAGCGTTTTCTATATTCGTTAGTTCCTCACTTATAAATTCAGGCTTTATAAGTATATTTACAAAGTTTAGTCCCTCGTTTGATTTAAAACTGTGTTCACTGCCGTAGTTAATAAATAAAAGACTGCCTTTTGAAACGGGGAAACTCCTGCCATCTATCGTATGAATACCTTTTCCCGAAAAAGTGTATACAAGTTCCACAAAATCGTGGGTATGAGTTTTAAATTCGGTATTCTTTATGTTGCGGTGTAATTCAAAATTACCGTCAATATAAAATTTATTCTTATCAACGCTTAGACTCATAACTTTTCCACATCCCTTA
>JAZQHI010000006.1:0-7129 GCA_045540535.1 Acutalibacteraceae bacterium
TAGCAGTATAGAACATAACCATATTGCTGAAAGACTGAGCCTTGATGTAATCAACTACAGTATTTGTGCTGTCCCAAATGGGATTGCCGTCTTCATCTTTGCCTGTGTTAAGGCTAACATTACCGTAGTTATCAGATTTTGAAAGGTCGTATACAACATAACCTTCAAACTTGGCAGGTAGAGTAACATTGCCGTCTTTATCGGCTTTATAGGGAAGTATCTCGGCTTCATCAGCATCAACTAGATATACATAGCCGTTAAAGTAACCTGCGGAACCGTTACCTAAATAATATTGATAACGTAGGGTTAAAGGAGCATCTGTTTCATTCTTAACATAGTAAGAAAGAGTGTTAACAGTTGCAAAATCGTCAGCCGTAAGGTCACCTTTTTTAAGAGTAACATTTACATGACTCTTGCCTGTGCGTTGAGGAGCAATTCTTAAAACAGCGTCGCTTCCGAGCGCAACTGTTTTCTGACTGCTGCCATTTGTCCAAGCGCCATCTACAGTACCGTCGTTAAAAACGAAGTAACCGAGGTCGGCTGTTTCAGCACTAACTGCAAAGCCTGTAAGACAAACGGATAAAACCATTGCAAGACTGAGCACTAATGCCAAAACCTTTTTGAAATTAGATGTTTTCAATTTTTTCCTCTCCTTTGAATAATATTTTTATATTTAATGCAAATCACTTCAAAACTTTGAACGTACTATTTGCATTTAATACCAATTTGATTTGCAATCCGCTTTTTTAATCCGCTGCAACATTTCTGCTAACGCTAAACCCTACCCCGACAATGAGTTCCCTTGGGTATTTACGGATTACTTCGTCATTTCATTCCTCGTAATGACAAATTGGGTGTCATTGCGTTTGTAGGGACAGGCGTCCCCGACTGTCCGTCAAGTGCGACGATCCGCGTTCCTGTCATTGCGAGCGTCAGCGCGGCAATCCGTTCCCTTGTACTACGGATTCTTTCGCGGTTTTCACCGCTCAGAATGACAGATTGCAGAGCAATCCGCGTGTTACCTTGGCGATTTCACCAAGGTAACTACGGAATTAGAGGTAAAGGAATTATTTGTCATTGCGTTTGTAGGGACAGGCGTCCCCGACTGTCCGTCAAGTGCAGCAATCCGCTTTTTGTGTTACGGATTCTTTCGCAACTGCGTTGCTCAGAATGACAGACAAATTTAATCATTTACGGAACAACACTAGGGCTCATTCCTTAGAACAAATTATTGGGTTAATTATTTATTAACGCGGTCATAGTAACCCTGAAGAACATCGATATACTTATTGATACCCTTAGCCTTCATTTCGTTAACAAGAGTAGCCCAGTCAGAACCGATATTCTTAGCGCCCTTAACGAAGTTCCACCAAGAACCTTCAACGCTGGTCCAATATGTAGAATAAAGTTTTTCAGCGTTAACTTCTTCCTTGGTCATCCAAGTAGTAGGTAAGAATTTCTGACCGTTCTTTGCCAAAGTATCGCCGCACCAAGCGTCAATATCCTTACGGCGAAGTGTCTGGATAGAGGGTTCTTCATTAGTGATTTTGGTATCTGCTAAGTAGTTACGGCAACGGAGTGACCAGCGAGGACCTGCATCATCAGAAACGGCAGTACCTGTGAACTCAAAAGTAGTATCAGAGGTCTTCTTATAAGCCTTACCAGGTGTACCGTATTGCTTTAACATATAACCGTCATCAGTGAAGAGGTAGTCAATCCAACGAAGAGCGGCTGCTACGTTTTCACATTTCTTAGTAATAATGATATTACCGTTGTTAACCATAGGAGTTACGTTAATTGCTTGTGCGGGGAAGTCACCGTTGTTACCTGCAGTCGGGTATTCAAGGGTTTCGTACTGCTCCATAAGTGTATCTTCCATATTCGGCCAACCGTACCAGAAGCAGCCAACCTTGCCTGTATTAATAAGGGTCATAAATGCAGCGTTGTTACCTGCCCAGTTATCAATAGTATCCTTATTAACGAGGTCTTCTTTATAAACCTTGTTCCAGAAAGTAACAGCGTTCTTCATATTATCGGTAGTGTACATATTAGTAACTTTACCGGAATTGCTAACAGAGATAGCGTTTGTAAAGCCCCAGGGATTGAAGATGAAACCGCCGTGATGCCAAGTAGCAAGAGGAATTTCGTCTCTTTGGTAATTACCGTTGGGGTCACCGTCACGGAAAGCGATAAGCATCTCATAGAACTGATCCATTGTTTGGGGCTTGCCAGCAAAGGATATACGATCTTTCTCTTTTAGCGCTTCAAGCCACTTTATGTTAACGAACCAATAGTGCTGTGCATAGTTAAAGTCCTTAGTAAGACCGGGGAGTATGTACATTTTGCCTTCGGAGTTAGTACCGTTTTCCCAAGCAGAAGGATTATCGTTATAAGTTTTGTAAACGTTAGGAGCCCATTCTTTAAGGTTTTCCTTAGTAAACTCGAAGAAAGCACCTTCGTTACTGTACTGAATCATTTCATCGTCAGTAAGGCCAGTGAACATAATGTCAGGCAAGTTACCTGACTGGAGAGCCAATACCTTAGCGCCGCTGATACCGTTTTCGGAATAGATGCGCCATTCAATTTCCATACCGGTCATCTTAGAATACTCTTTAGAGAATTCAGAGTTAGCGATATCACCGAGGTCAGCACGGGTAACGCACATTACGGAAATTTTAGAATTTTTCTTTACGATGGGGAAACCTGTTTTATTAGTATCGTCTGCACCGGGAACTTTACTGGAAGTTTCCTCTTTCTTGTTTTCTGTCTTAGACTCTGCCTTAGACTCGGTCTTAGAATTTGTCTTAGACTCGGTCTTGGAATTGGTCTTGGACTCGGTCTTAGACTCGGTAGAAGCGGTTTCCTCAGAAGTGTTTCCATCTTCGGATGCTTCTTCATAAACATATTCAATTTCCCATTCTTCAGAAGAGGAATTGTCGGTCTTGCCGCAACCTGCAAAAACGGTTGCAAGCATAGCAACTGCCATAAGGAGCGCTAAAATTCTTTTGTTCATAATTTTCACCTTTCTTTATTTATTAATTGATTACTGAGTAATCATAACGGTAAGGGTTTGCAAGAATTTCCTTACCGACTTTTACAAGTTCGTTACCGAAACGTGTCCAACCAAAGCCGCGGTCGGGGTCACAAAGTTCGGCAATACCTTCACCGTTACCAAAGGATTTCCAAGTGTAGCAGTAAAGACCGCCGGGGTTCTTAACCAAAGTAGGATCCAACAACATATCGTACATTATATTAAGGTGTTCAATACAGAAATCCTGATCAACTGCTTCACTGAACTGATAGGAAGTTGGGAAGAACCAAACGCGGACATTATCTTCACGGCCCATATTACCGAGCATTAACTTTACAGCGTCACGGTACTGTTCAACATTAAGATGGCTATACCAGTCATAACCGATATCGGTGATATAACCGTATGTATCGTAACTCATAGGAGCGATCGTAAATCCTGCAGGAGCAGTTCCGCGAACCTCATACATAGAAAGACAGGAGAAGATACGTTTATCGGGGAAAGTATCTCTTAGGAACTTGGTTAACTTTTTGTACTGTTCCTGAGTAACAGCCATACAAATTTCCTCGGTTTCGTAACCTGCCAACTGATCCCAGACGCCAAGTTCTTTATAAGCGTTAGCGGTATCGATCATATTCTGTTCAAAACCGTCACGGAAAGCCAGAGTATCTCTCGTAGCAAAAGGACTATGTACAAGTGCCCAACCAAGACCGTTCTTTTCTTTCAAAGCCTGAAGATCGCTGACACCGCCTATACGGTAGTAGTTCATAAACTCAGCCTCGGTAGCGCCGTATGTAGCAACCATAGAAGGAGTAGCATCCCATTCGCCTTGATAGAAGTGATAGAACGACATACCGATTTTTTGGTTCAGAGGATTTGCAGTTGCAAGACCGCCTTTGCCGTTAAGGTAAACTTCGTAAGGATATTCTTCCTCACTGGTTCCGTTCTCCTCTTTCTCTTCGGTTTCCTCTTCTTCGGTTTCATCGGAAGATTCTTCTTCGAATCCGTCTTCATACAAATCGTCCTCTTCCTCCTCGGAAGAAGTATCGTCCTTCTGACTGGTTTCAGGTTTTTTAACAATTACAACCTTTTTCTTTCTTTTCTTAGTTGTACCACCATCACCACAAGAAGCCAAAACAAATAATACTATTCCAACCACAATCGCAATACTTAACACAATACTTATAATTGCAAGTATTTGTTTAGTCCGCTTGTTCATAATGATCCTCCTTAGCATAATTATAATATTTTACATTAATATTTTATCTTTTTTTCGTCAAAATAACAATATCGTTATGTTTCAGGTTTTTGTCTAAATGTTGCATATCAATCTCACAAGTTTTTCCAAAATCTTATTAAACCGACGAACTATACTAAAAATAATACCCAATTTTAGTGATTTTCAACAAATGACATATTGAAATAGTGATTTTTTCGATTTTTTTGAGGACAAAACAAGTCAACATAAAATCAACGCGCGATTTTTTTGTTGCAACATATTTGCTAAATGTTGCATACCGCTTGACTTTTTAGCATTTTTGTATATAATAATTTATTGAATTTGAATTGTATTTCATGGTTTTTTACAGAATTCAGCGCAGGCGGTTTTAACCCCGGCGGCTGAGGGGTATATATATTATATAAGGTATATTCCCCTTTTTAGCAGGAGGATTTTTGCTATGTTTGTAATGAAACATTCAGTTAACCCGAGTTTTAATGTTAACCGCTCGTTTTTTGTAACCCAATGCGGTTATGAGGATTGTAAACCGAAACATTCCTACGGACCGACTGTTAGGGATTACTATCTTTTGCATTTTATTTTTTCGGGCAAAGGTGTTTTGCAAATTAACGGTAAATCCTATGAACTGACCGAAGGACAGGGATTTTTTATACCCTTAGGCACCCCTACCACCTACACTGCCGATAAAAATGACCCTTGGTTTTACGGTTGGGTAGGTTTTTCGGGAGAAAGTTCCAACCAACAAATAGCATTGCGCGGGCTTTCTAATGATAAAATCGTTTTCAATTTTAATGACAGCAAATATGCGCTTGATCTGTTTAAAAAATTGGTTAATTCTTTCGGAAGCGAGGGCAACGGTTTTTACACCATTTCAAAACTTTTTGAAATTTTCAGCCTTATTAACCCTGAGCATGATTCTTCCAACCTGCAATCAGGCATTATTAACGAAGTTATTATTGATATTGAGAAGAACTATGCAAGTGACGTAACAGTTGAGGAACTTTCAAAGAAGTACAACATAAGCCGAAGCCAACTTTTCAGACTTTTTAAGACAAAACTTGACATTTCGCCTCAGCAGTATATAAAACACTACCGCATTAATCACGCGGCTGACCTGTTGCGGCGCACCGACCTTACTATCGGGCAGGTAATGGAGCAATCGGGTTTTTCAAATATTTCCAATTTCTCGCGTCAGTTCAAGTCGGTTTACGGACGTTCGCCGAAAGATTTCAGGGAATATATTAAAAACCACGTGAAATCACTCGAAAACGCTTCATCAGATTATTATGAATAATATAAATGAACAAAACCTCACAGCGATTGGCTGTGAGGTTTTTAGTTTAACGGTTATACAAAATAAAAATTAGTATCCCACGCAGGTAGTGAACTGAAACGGCGCATATAAATTTTGTAATCGGGTCTTATATTATATACCGCTCTCGGCAAGGTTATTAAATCCTCGCTTTTATGATAACAGGAAACAAGCATTTTGGGTTTGAAGGTAAGAATTGTGTTGCGAGCGCCTGTTATTGCCTTTAATTCTTCACCCTCTAAGTCCATTTTTATATATGTAACCCCTTTTTTAGCAACAATACTGTCAACAGTTAAAAAGTCGATTTCGGTTTTGCCGCCCGAAACACTCG
The DNA here is from genome assembly GCA_045540535.1 of Acutalibacteraceae bacterium. GTDB lineage: Bacteria > Bacillota > Clostridia > Oscillospirales > Acutalibacteraceae > UBA737. Next base: position 5,915 of record JAZQHI010000006.1, read on the forward strand.
AATTTCTGCCACCGCGCATACCAAAAAGCCCCGTTCTGTTTTCATCCGACACCGCCGCGTTAATGCAGTTGATGTTTTTAAGGTTTTCGGTATTTAAAGCCAGTTTTCTGAAACTTTTAATATCGGGTTCTACAGCAGTTATTTCACAGTACTCCCCTACTCTGTTTACAAAATCCGCAACTGTATCACCGTTATAAGCACCAAGGTCCAGAAATTTTTCGCTTTTGCCCAGTTTTAAAAATGTTTCGTAAGGTTCGTTATGTTCGACTTCGCACTCAAACAGATACTCTATTTTACCGCTGATTTTATATTTTATGGTATTAATAAAGGTTTTACGGGAAATATCATCCTCCAAAAAGTTATAAACCCAATCAAAAAGTGATTTGTTTTGCTCGTAATAATCCTTTGTGAACAGTGCCCCATCTGCTACGGGGACATCGGGCGCATAGAGTTCCTGCTCTGAGGCTATACGCTTTACATTCTCGATAACCTCACACCGTTCACTGCCAAAACACAGCAGAACTATCATATCGCCGAATTCGGCTTTCAGTTCCGAATAAGAGGAAATTTTAAAGCCGTGAAAAAACTTATCCCTTACAAAACCGTCACTCGCAAAGACGCCTTTAAAGGATATACCGTAATTTTCGAGCACCTTAATGATTTTATCCGCACCGTTACCCATTCCGTAAAGCACAATCGGCTTTTTAGCGGATTTTAAGTACTGCCATAGTTCGCGTTCCAACAAAACTCACCCTTTCTTTTAAAAAGTATAACCGCTTTTTCGTCCCTTTACAAGTCGAAAAGGGGCTGATTTTGCAATTTTTTTAAAAAAATTTATAATTTTTTATTGACTAGAATAAAAAATAGTAGTATTCTAAAAAACATAGATTTAATAGGAGGTTATTACAATGTTTAAATCGGCATACTTAGAAAGAGTATACAATGATGTTGCAGCAAAGAATGCAACTGAACCCGAATTTCTTCAAACAGTTAAGGAAGTTTTAGAATCTTTAGAGCCTGTTATTGAACAGGAACCTAAGTTTGAAAAATACGGTGTTATTGAAAGAATGGTTGAGCCTGAGCGTTTAATCAGTTTCCGCGTTTCTTGGGTAGATGATAACGGAACAGTTCAGGTTAACCGTGGTTTTAGAGTTCAGTTCAACTCTGCTATCGGACCTTACAAGGGCGGTCTTCGTTTCCATCCTTCTGTTAACG
>JAZQHI010000007.1:0-2764 GCA_045540535.1 Acutalibacteraceae bacterium
GTTGCGGTATCGACCCTGAAGAGTATTCAGGTTTCGCGTTTGGTATCGGTCTTGACAGACTTACCACCACACGTTATAAAATTAGCGATATTCGTTTGTTATTTGAAAACGATAAACGTTTTCTTGACCAATTTTAATTAACAGGAACAGGAGAAAAGAAAAATGAAAATATCTTTAAATCAACTTAAAACTTATGTAGAAATTAATGTTCCTGTTGAAGAACTTTGCGACCGTATGGTTATGGCAGGCTTTGAGGTTGAAAGTATCGAAAAACAGGGCGAAAATCTTCGCAACGTTGTTGCCGCGCGTATTATGGAAATTACCCCTCACGAAAATAGCGACCATTTGCAAATCTGCCAGATGGACGTTGGCAGCGGCGAATTGGTTCAAATTGTAACAGGCGCGCAAAACATAAAGGTGGGCGATTTAGTTCCTGCCGCACTTAATGACAGTGACTTGCCCTGCGGCGCGCACATTGTAAGCGGCAAACTTCGCGGTGTTGTTTCAAACGGTATGCTATGTTCGGGAGAAGAACTTTGCCTTACCGAAGCCGAGTATGAAGGCGCTTCTGTACACGGAATTTTAATCCTTAAAGAAACCCACCCCGTTGGTACCGATATGCGTGAAGTTTTGGGACTTGATGATTATATTATAGACTTTAAAATTACCGCTAACCGCCCTGACTGCAACTGTATTTTAGGTGTTGCTAAGGAAATCGGCGTTGTGCTTGATACTAAGTTTACAGCACCCGTTCCCGAATATAAAACCGTTGGCGGTGATATTAACGATTACATCAACGTTGAGGTTAAAAACTACGATTTATGCCCAAGATATATAGGCAGAGTTGTTAAAAATCTTCGCATTAAAGAATCACCTGTTTGGATGCAAAAAGCACTTATAGCCTCAGGTATGCGCCCGATTAACAACATTGTTGATATTACCAACTTTGTTATGCTTGAAACGGGTCAGCCAATGCACGCGTTCAATTATAACGATTTAGCAAATAAACAGATTATTGTTAGAAATGCTGCCGAGGGTGAAAGTATTACCACACTTGACGGCAAGGAATATAATTTAACCCCCGATATGCTTGTAATTGCAGACGGCGAAAAGCCCTCATGCCTTGCAGGTATTATGGGCGGTAAAGAAAGTGAGATTGAAAACGATACTAAGGATTTATTCTTAGAGTCTGCAAAATTCCGCCGCGACAATATCCGCCATACAGGACGCGCTCTTGGTATACGTACCGAAGCCAGCGGTCGCTACGAACGCGGTGTTGATATTATAAACGTGGAATTTGCCGCAAACCGTGCATTACAACTTATTTACGAACTTGATGCCGGTGATATAATCGAAGGTGTTATTGACTGTAATAAGGGTCTTCCCGAAGACAGAATTATTACCGTTACAACCGATAAAATATTAGAACTTATCGGTGTTGACGTGCCCGATGAAACTATAGTTTCCATTTTAAACCGATTAGAACTTCCTACCACTATAAACGGCAAAGAAATTACCTGCCGTGTTCCCTCTATAAGAGATGATATCGAGGGTCGCGCCGACCTTGCAGAAGAAGTAATGCGAATTTACGGTTATGACCATATCGTAGGTACTGCTATGCGCGGTGATGTAGTTCGCGGAAAACTTTTACCCGAAAGAGTTAAGACCGACAAAATCAAAAAATTGCTTACCGGTGCCGGTGCTTATGAAATTGCCACCTATTCGTTTATTGCATCAAAAGCAATTGATAGCCTTATGTTAGCCGAGGATGACAGCAGAAGAAATCAGATTAAAATCATTAATCCTTTGGGCGACGAGTATTCAACAATGCGTACCCAACTTACAACAAGTATGCTGACAGTTCTTGCTACTAATATTAATAAAAAGATTACCGACGGCAGATTCTTTGAAATCAGCAAACGTTTCATTCCGAAACAGTTGCCAATTACTGAGCAACCCGAAGAACTTTCAACAATGTCTATCGGTATTTACGGTGACGGCGAAGATTTCTTCACACTTAAAGGTATGATTGAGGCTATCGCAAAACTGTTCGGTGCTCATACCCAGTATGAAAGAAGCAGTGAACCTTATCTGCACCCAGGTCGCCAAGCACTTGTTAAGGCAAATAATAAAGAAATCGGTACTTTCGGTGAAGTTCACCCCACAGTAGCCGCCAACTACGGAATAGAGGAAAAGGTTTATATTGCAGAAATTAAACTTGATGTTCTGCTTACTATTGAAAAGCGTAAAACGACCTACAAACCGCTTCCTAAGTTCCCTGCTGTTGAACGCGACTTTGCAATGCTTGTTGATGCTGACATTCCCGTTGGTAATATTGAAAAAGCCATTTCTTCGGGTGCAGGCAGATTACTTGAAAAAATTCAGTTGTTTGATATTTATCAAGGTGCTCAGATACCTGAGGGTAAGAAGAGTGTTGCTTACAGCGTATGGCTTCGCAGTGCCGATAGCACCCTTACAGATAAGGAAATTGAAGACGCTTCTAATAAAATAATTAAAAAATTAGAATTAATCGGCGCAGAACTCAGAAAATAATACTTGAACTTTTCCCGAATTTGATATACAATGTATTTATATAATAGTTTAAAGAGGTGTTATTTATGAATGACAGGACTATGACATTTTCAATAGGTGACCAAACCGAACAGGAAATTCGTAATATTTTAATTACTGTTTACGATTCTTTAAAGGAAAAGGGCTATAATCCGATTAATCAGATTGTCGGCTACATTTTGTCCGAAGACCC
>JAZQHI010000008.1:0-25437 GCA_045540535.1 Acutalibacteraceae bacterium
ACGGTAAGGTTGTTGACTTTTTACATTTTGAATTTTGGCCCGAATTTCCTGTTTTCAATATTGCTGATTGCGCGATTGTTGTCGGAGTTGGATTTTTAATTCTTTATTTTTTAATTGATACTGTAAATGAGTATAAAGCAAAACGGCTTGGAAAGCAGGTCGAAGATGCAAAGAATTGAAGAAAAATTTTCTAATGAGTTCGGAAAACGGTTAGATGTTTTCGTAGCGGCTGTAGCGGATGTTTCGCGTTCGCGTGCCGCACAACTTATTGAGGAAGGTTTTGTAACCGTAAATACAAAAGCGGTTTCAAAAAATGCCAAACCTAAAGAAAATGATATTGTAGTTATTGAAATACCTGAGCCTTTGGAGTATGATGTTAAACCCGAAAATATTCCGATTGAGATAGTTTATGAAGATAGTGATTTACTTGTTGTAAATAAACCTAAAGGTATGGTAGTGCATCCTGCGGCGGGTAATTACGATGGCACGCTTGTTAATGCACTTATGTACCATTGCGGTGATTCGCTTTCAGGTATTAACGGGGTTATGCGACCTGGTATAGTTCATAGGATTGATAAAAATACAAGCGGTCTTTTAATGGTTGCGAAAAATGATTTTGCGCATACATCTTTAGCCGCTCAAATTAAGGAACATTCCTTTACTCGTGAATATGAAGCGATTGTTTACGGTCATTTTAAGGAAAACAACGGAACAATAAATGCGCCAATTGACCGCCATCCAACAAAGCGGAAACAAATGGCTATAGTTGAGGGCGGCAGGGAAGCCGTAACATATTATGAAGTTTTGGAAGAATTAAACGGATTTACACATTTAAGGTTAAGGCTTAAAACAGGTAGAACCCATCAAATAAGGGTACACATGGCACATCTCGGTCACGCAGTGGCAGGGGATGATGTTTATGGACCAAAACGGGTTATTACTGAACTGAACGGTCAGTGCTTGCATGCTAAAAAAATAGGTTTTGTTCATCCAAAAACTTTAGAATATATGGAATTTGATTCCGATTTGCCTGAGTATTTTGAAAAATTTTTAAGGGGAAAAAGAAATGGGAATATTTGACGGTTGCCTTCTTGCTTGTGATATTGATGGCACCTTAATGGAAAGCGGTTATATTAACCCGAAAAATATCGAAAAAATAGAATATTTTATGAGTGAAGGCGGTAAATTCTCAATTTCAACAGGTCGTTCTGTCTGTGCTATAAGCGATGTGTTAAGTCAGGTTAAACGTATTTCACCGTCTATTGTGGCGAACGGATGTATGATTTATGATTACGCCGAGCAAAAGATTTTGTACGAAAATGTTTTGCCCAAAAGCGACCATCAACTTGTGGAAAAAATTATTAATTCGGGAATAAACGTGGGTATAGAAGTGCATTCTGGCTCTAATGCTTATACTGCAAACCGTACTGAACTCGTTACTGAGCATCAGGTATACGAAAAGTTTGAGGCTCCCGATATTGATTATAAAGATATAACAGAGTATAAATGGCATAAGGTTATTTGTGCTTTGGATAGTGCAGAGGATAGGACAAAACTTAAAAATCATATGTTGAAAGAAAAATCGGACTGTGATTTTATTGAAACCTGTGCTGTAATCAACGGCGAATTTCGCAATTACTTTGAATTAGTACCTAAGGGTGTATCAAAGGCTTCTGCACTGAAAGAATTGTGCAAAATCTTTGGTACTAAAGAGGGTTGCTTATTCGCTATTGGGGACTATTACAATGATATTGAGATGCTAAAAAGTGCGGATATTGCCGCCGCACCTTTAAAATCACCCGATGAGGTAAAGCAAATAGCCGAATATATAACCTGCTCTTGCGACGACGGCGCAGTTGCAGATTTTATAGATTATTTAACAAATAAATTCAATGCGTAAGCATTTTATGAAAGGATGAATTTAATGGACGTTGCAGTTAAAAAAGAATTGCAAATAACAGCCTGTAAAGTAAGAATGGGCATCATTGAGGGGGTACACGCCGCAAAGTCGGGACATCCGGGCGGTTCGCTTTCTTGCGCAGAGATACTTACATATCTCTATTTCAAGTACATGAATATTGACCCCAAGAATCCTAAAATGGAGAATAGGGACCGTTTTGTTCTTTCTAAAGGACATGCTGCACCCGCTCTTTATTCTGTACTTGCAGAAAGAGGATTTTTTGATAAATCTTTACTTTTGAATTTGCGTCAGATAGGTTGCATTTTACAAGGTCACCCTGATATGAAACATATCCCCGGTGTCGATATGTCTACAGGTTCTTTAGGACAAGGCATTTCCGCCGCAGTTGGTATGGCACTTTCGGCAAAGCATTTCGGTAACGATTTTAATGTTTATACTGTTTTAGGTGACGGTGAAATTGAAGAAGGTCAGGTTTGGGAAGCAGCAATGTTTGCGGCTAATAAGGGACTTTCTAATATTACTGCTTTTGTTGATTATAACAATTTGCAGATTGACGGTACTATTGAAGAGGTTAACTCTGCAATGCCTATTGATAAGAAATTTGAGGCATTTAATTGGCATACAATAGTTCTTGAAGACGGCAATGACTTTGATCAGATTGAAGCCGCTTTAAATGAGGCAAAAACAGTTGATAAACCCGTTGCAATTATTGCAAAAACCGTTAAGGGTAAAGGCGTTTCTTATATGGAAAATGCAGTTGGTTGGCACGGTTCGGCTCCTAATGACGAATTGTACGAACAGGCTATGGCGGAACTAAAAGCAGCGCTTGCTGAGTTACAGTAAAGGAGAGCAGAGAATTATGTCAGATGTAAAAATGGTTGCTACAAGAGCAGGTTTTGGTGCCGCTCTTACAGAACTTGGTGCTATTAGAGATGATTTTGTAGTGCTTGACGCCGACCTTGCGGCCGCTACACAAACTGGTATGTTTAAAAAGGCATTCCCTGAAAGATTTTATGACTGCGGTATTGCAGAGCAGAATATGATGGGCATTGCCGCTGGTATTGCCGCAACCGGCAAAAAGGTTGTTTGCAGTTCTTTTGCAATGTTTGCGGCAGGTCGCGCTTATGAGCAGGTTAGAAACTCTATCGGTTATCCTCACCTTAATGTTGTTATTGGTGCTACTCACGCAGGTATTTCTGTTGGTGAAGACGGTGCTACCCACCAATGTTGCGAAGATATTGCCCTTATGCGTACTATCCCCGGAATGACAATTATTAACCCTGCCGACGAAACCGAGGCAAAACTTGCAGTTGCTGCGGCTCTTAATCACGACGGTCCTGTTTATATGAGATTTGGCCGCCTTGCCGTTCCCGTGATTTTCGGTGAAGATTATAAGTTTGAAATCGGCAAGGGTGTTGAACTTAAAGAGGGTAGCGATGTTACTATCGTTGCTACAGGTCTTATGGTTAATGAGGCTATGCAAGCCTACGATTTACTTAAGGCAGAGGGTATAAGTGCCAGAATTATTAATATCCATACCATTAAGCCTTTGGATAAGGATATTATAATTAAAGCCGCTAAGGAAACAGGCGCTATTGTTACCGCTGAAGAACATTCAGTTATCGGCGGTCTTGGAAGTGCTGTAAGCGAAGTTTTAAGCGAAGAATGTCCCGTTCCGGTTGTTAAACTCGGTGTTTATGATACTTTCGGTCATTCTGGTCCTGCACCCAAACTTCTTGATGAATTCGGGCTTAGAGCCGTTAATATAGTAGAAAAGGCTAAAAAAGCCATTGCAATGAAAAAATAATTCTTTCATATTTGTTATTTTGAATTAAAAACCCCTTTGGAAGTTACTTTTACGTTTACTTCTAAAGGGGTTTCATTATTTGCCAATATTACTTATAACACCGGTTATTTCATTAGTATTACAAAGTGTATTAAGATAAGTGTTGCCGAATTTTGATTTATCACAAAGCAAAAAATTCTTTTTAGAGTTGTTTATCATAATTTTTCTGATAGAATTTTCTAAAATTGAATTATCTGTGGCAGTGCCGTCATCAGTGAGTCCTCTGCAAGAAAAAAAGGCTATATCCGCATTGTACCGTCTTAGAATGTTCTCTGCATCTGTACCAACATAGGAAAACGACTCTAAGGTCATTTCTCCTCCTGTACAGATAGTTCTTATACCCATTGTGGCGGCTTCAAGTGCGGTTTTTGCGCCGTTAGTGATTATCATAATGTTATTAAACTTGGAAAGATGCGGCAGCAAATGATAAGCAGTAGTTGAGGCATCCATCATAATAACAAATCCATCTTTTATATGAGTAATTGCTTTTAGTGCAATTTCTCTTTTTTCATCTTGTTGTTCAGTATCGCGAATAAATAAAGGAATTCGCTTATCGGCAAAATTTGTTTTAAGTTTTATTTTACCTCGTTTACGGGTAATAATATCCTTTTTCTCTAAGGCTAAAATATCTCTGCGAACGGTCGGCTCGCTGATGAAAAGTTTGTTTGCAAGTTCTTTTACGGTGTGCTCCCGCTCAGACAGGAAATTTATGTATTGCTGTTCTCGATTGTATATTGACATATAATCACCATTTCATAATAATATAATCATTATTATAATCAATTTGTGATTGTTTTGTCAATATATTGTTCAAATATTGAATTTATAATCTAATGTGATAAAATAATATTGGTGATAATATGAATTTTAATGATATTAACAATAAAAAATGTGCTTGTGGCAAAGAGCATATTTTCGAGTCGGAAGTTATTGTCGGCGAGGGCGTAATAAAAAAGATACCGCAAGTATTAAAAAGGTTTAATACTAAAAAAGTGTTTCTTATTGCCGATAAAAACACATATACAGCCGCAGGGGAAAAAGTTAACGAAGTTTTATTGGAAAATGATATATCAGTTTTTAAATATGTATTTTCTGAAGAAAGTTTAGAACCCAACGAAGCGGCAGTCGGTCTTGCAGTTATGAATTATAACCCTGACTGTGATATAATTGTTGGAGTTGGTTCAGGGGTTATAAACGATATAAGTAAAATAGTATCAACAGTAGCCAATAAGCCTTACATAATAGTTGCTACTGCACCTTCAATGGACGGATATGCCTCTGCAACGTCATCAATGACGATGGCGGGGTTGAAGATTTCCCTTAACAGCAAATGTGCAGAAGTTATTGTAGGGGATATTGATATACTTTGCAATGCACCTACAAAAATGATGATTTCGGGACTTGGAGATATGCTTGCAAAATATGTTTCAATTTGCGAATGGCGTATTTCAAACCTTATAAACGGTGAATACTACTGCGAAGATATAGCAAATCTTGTAAGATGCTCGCTTAAAAAATGCGTTGATAATGCAGATGGATTATTAAAAAAGGATAAGGATGCAGTTAAATCTGTTTTTGAGGGTCTTATTATCTGCGGCGCGGCAATGAAATTTGCAGGAATATCCCGTCCTGCTTCGGGAATCGAGCATTATTTATCACATATTTGGGATATGCGAGGTGCTGAGTTCGGCGCTCCAACCGAATTCCACGGTATTCAGTGCGCAGTAGGTACTTTGATAGCAGTAAACCTATATGAAAAAATTAAAAATATTACTCCCGATAAACAAAAGGCTTTGGCTTATGTTGAAACTTTCAATTTTTCTGAGTGGAGTGAAAAGTTGAGAGAGTTTTTAGGCAAGGGTTCTGAGAGTATGATAGCCCTCGAAGAAAAGGAACAAAAATACAACGCCAAAAGCCACAAAAAACGAATAGATTTGATTATAGAAAAATGGGACTATATTTTAAAAATTATCGAGGAAGAATTACCTGAGTTTTCTCAATTAGAAAAACTATTAGATAAAGAGGGTCTTCCTAAAACTATGGAAGAAATAGGAATTGATAATAAATTATTGCCTATGACCTTTAAATCGGCAAAGGACATAAGGGATAAATATGTTTTGCCACGGCTTTGTTGGGATTTGGGAATACTCGAAGAAATTATTTAAATTAAATTATTAAATATTAATTGAGGGAGAATAGAAAATGTCAAACAAACTAAATTTAAGAAACAAAAAACATATTGCAGATTTATGCGTAATAGGTGGCGGTCTTGCAGGTATCACAACGGCAATTGCTGCTGCAAGACACGGTGCAAAGGTTGTTCTTATGCAAGATAGACCGGTGCTTGGCGGTAATGCCTCAAGTGAAATAAGAATGTGGGTTTCGGGTGCAGGTAGCCGTGTAAGACATTTACAGGAAACCGGAATTATTGAAGAAATTTTGCTCGAAAATATGCACCGCAATCCTGAAAGAAATTTCTCTATATGGGATTCTATTCTTTATGAAAAGGTTAAGTTTGAAAAGAATATAACTTTACTTCTCAACTGCGCTTGCTGTGATGCAGAAATGAACGGAAATTCTATAAAATCGGTTACCGGTTTTCAACTCACAACTTATACATGGCAAACTGTTGAGGCGAAAATTTTTGCAGACTGTTCGGGCGACAGTATTCTTGCGGAATTAACCGGTGCAGAATATATGGTTGGACGTGAAGCAAAGGATAGCTTTGGCGAGAGCATGGCGCTTGATGCCGCCGACAAAAAGACCATGGGTATGTCACTTATGATTCAGGCCCACGAAACCGACAGAAAGATAGAGTATATGCCGCCCGAGTGGGCTTATACCTTTGAAACAGATGAGGATATGAAAAACAAGCCTCACGACTGTCTTAATAAGATTAACACCAATTTTTATTGGATTGAACTCGGCGGTGAGCAGGATTCTATTCATGATACTGAGGAAATCAGAGACGAACTGTTAAAGATTGCTTTCGGTGTTTGGGATCATATAAAGAACAAAGGTGAGCACGGCGCGGATAATTGGGAACTTGATTGGATTGGTTTCTTACCGGGTAAAAGAGAAAGCCGCCGATATGTTGGCGATTATGTAATGACACAAAATGATGTTATTGGCGCCAGAATTTTTGATGATACTGTTGCTTACGGCGGTTGGCAGATTGATAATCACTTGCCGGGCGGATTTAATATGAGCGGAAAAAGTGAGGGCCATCTACAAAAGGTAAGGCTCAGAGAACCCTATGGTATTCCGTACAGAAGCCTTTATTCCAAAAATATTGATAATCTTATGTTTGCGGGCAGAAATATAAGTACTTCGCATTTAGCATTTGCTACAACACGCGTTATGGCAACTTGTGCTGTTATAGGGCAGGCAGTAGGAACAGCGGCGGCGCTTGCTATTGAAAAGAACATATTACCAAGAACCGTTGGAAATTATATCGAAACTTTGCAACATAGGCTTTTAGAGGATGACTGCTTTCTTCCTAAATTTAAAAGAGCAATGCCCGAACTTACCAAAAAGGCGACACTTACTGCTGAGTACGGTGACCCATCAAATCTTCAAAACGGAATTGACCGCAAAATTTGGGGAAATGACAACGGATATTGGGGTATATGTGACAGAGCAATTACCTATACTTTTCCCGGGAAAATTCATATTAACGGTTTTAGACTTATTGTTGACAGTGACCTTGACCGCGAATATACAGAGGGAAATCCCGATGCACTTAATATTTCTACAACACTTTTCAAAAGGGCGGATTATAATCACACAACTTTTGGTTTTCCTAAATGTATGTTAAAATCGTTTGATATAGAAATACTTAATGATAACGAAGAATGGATAACGGTTTATTCTGAAAGCAAAAATCATCAGCGATTTATAACGGGTGCGATTAACGCTACTACAAAAGCAATCAGGTTAATACCAAAAACAACCTATTTTTCTGAAAGTTTGTGGACAACTTACGGTAGCGCACAGGTGCATATATTTGCTTTTGATATAAATTAAGAATAATAATAAAAAAGTCAGGACTATCGGTCCTGACTTTTTGTTTATCATAAGTTTATTATTTTGGTTTTTAAAAGTTCGGCTTCAAAATAAGAATGTGTTACAAGAATTATCGGTTTATTTCCAACAGTTTTTAAAATATGGTCAGCGGCGATTTTAATATTCTCTTCGTCAAGACCTGTAAAAGGTTCGTCAAGAATTAAAAAATCAAAGTTGGTGCTAAGTGCCCTTGCTATTGCGGCTCTGCGTTTCATACCGCCCGATAAATCTTTGGGATAAGCGTTTGCATAATCACTTAGTCCCAAGGCTTTAAGGTGATATAGAGCAGTGTCAGAGTCGGAAAAAAGGGTGATATTTTCAAGCACGGTTTTAAACGGTAGCAGACGGTTTTCTTGAAAAACTACTGCAGGTTTTAAACTGTTATCTTTAATTATTTCGCCTTTTTGTATTTTTTCGAGTCCTAAAATAAGTCTTAAAAGAGTGGTTTTTCCGCAACCGCTTTCACCGAATAAACAAATTTTATTGTTTTTTGAAATTTCGAAACTGAAATTTTCAAAAACTTTTTTCTTTTTGTAGGAAAAAGTAACATTATTAAACTTTATCATTTCACTTTTCCCTCCAAAAGAATTTAATAACGTTTTCCATAATAAGACTAAGTATTATTATGGTTAGAACTATAGCAAAAACTTCCCCATATAGCAGATTATTTTTAGCACCCGATAAAAGTGCTCCAATACTGCCCGTTGGGTTACAGATAACCTCGGCTGCAACTCCCGATTTCCATGCAAACCCCAGACCTGTTACGGTTGCATTTCTAAGAGCAGGTAATACATAGGGGGCTTTTACGTTTTTGATTATTGCTATTTTACCCATTCCAAAAACTTGAGCCATTTCAATAAGTTTTGGGTCGATAGACAAAAGCGCGGTTTCAATTTGCAACCAAACAATAGGAAAAACCATTAGAAATGCTATAAAAGAGGGGATAGCCGTAGACGGTATCCAAAGCCACGCTAAAATGATAAGCGCGGCTACGGGCATTGAACGTATAAGTCTTGAAATAGGTCCTGTAAAAATTTTAAATGCGTTACTGCTACCTGATAAAAGACCGCATACAAGACCTAAAATTACCGCTAATACAAAGCCTGTAATTATGTGAAACAAAGAACTGCCAACCGCAAACCAAAAATCATTGGTTTTTGCGAGTTCTAAAAAAACTTTCAGCGTTTCAATAGGGAGAGGAATTTTAAATAGCAAATTTTTATTTGCAACACTTGCCGCTATATGCCACAGCAGGACCCATATAAAAGTGGACCCTGCCGTGTAAAGTATCTTTCTTAATTTATCCTGCATAGTAAAAATCGTCGGCAGGTAATTTGCCGCCTACAGAAGCGTTATTTGCGTTAAACAAAACACTCAGATAACCCGAAAGTTTTGTTTTCATTTCCTTGCCGTTTATAAAGCAAAGATTGCAGTTGGGGATTGCCTTTTTAGCAATAGCGGCTTTAGGTACTATACCGTAGGTTTCGCAAAGTGCGGCAGTAGTATCAATATCTTCATTTGCTTTTGTGATTGATGCTTTATATTCCTCTAAAAACTTATCAACAGTGGCTTTGTTTTCTTTTAAGAATTCATTACGAACAACAACGCAACCCATCATAAGTGCAGAATCGGTGTTAACCTTTTCCCATTCGTCAGTAAGATCAATAGCGATTTTAGCGCCTGCATTCTGTACAGTAAGGGAAGTTGCAACGGGTTGGGGAGCAATAATTATAGCGGTGGGGTCTGTAGCCCAAACCGAGAGTAACTCACTGCCTTCGGCTTTGAATTCAAGTGTTACATCGTTTTTAATTCCGTTCTTTTCAAGCAAATCGTTTATAATATATTCGGGGTTAGAACCTTGACCTGTTGTATAAACCTTTTTGCCCTTTAAATCGGCAAGGCTTGTAATTTCAACATTTGCAGGTGTTATAACATTAAGCACGCCTAAAGTGTTAACTGCAAGAACAGTAACGCCACCGTTTGTTTTGTTATAAATGTTAGATGCTAAGTTTGTGGCAATAGCCGCAATATCGGTTTCGCCTTTTGAAATTTTTGCAACAACTTCACTTGGTTCTGCAACAATAGAAATATTGTATTTTGCATCGGTTTCGCCCTTGTCGGCTTTATCTTTAAGATTAGCGGCGCCGATACCCGTAGGACCTGATAAAACTAAAATGTTTGTATCTGCATATTGGGGAGCACGTGTTGGTGCGCTTGAAACATCATTGTCAGGAGTGTTGGCGCAAGCCGCGAACGAGAATGCTAAAATAGCAACCATAAGTAAACTGAGAATTTTTTTCATTTAAATCACCTTTATTCTATTATTTTCCCTTAAAATTTTTCCGCTTTCTTCAAGACTTGTAAAACTTCGGTAAAGGGTAGCCCTACCAATGCCTAAAGTTTTTGAAAAAAGGGTCATATTTTTAGGGATAATCGCGTAACCGTCACTGTCAGCCACAGAGGAAAGATAGTTATATACTGTTTCCTCTGCGCTGTGGCAGGAAAGCACGCTTAATTTTTTGTTAAGGAAACGTACTTTATCCGATAAAAAAGAAATATAGTTAATTGCGGTTTCGGGTTTTCGCTTGAAAATTTCCTTTAAGTTATCCTCACTTATAAATAACACTTCGGTATCGGTTTTAGCAATAATTGTACTTACGTATTTTTCGCCACCGCCGAAAACCGCCGCCGCGCCAAAGCAAGAACCTTTTTCAAAAGTTTTCATAAAAACGCCCTGACCGTTATTATTAACAGCAAATGCTTTGCCGCTTATAATATAACCTAAGGAATTGGAAAACACATCGGTAGAGTAAATTACATCGCCCTTTTTAAAATTAATAGGGTTATTAAAAGTTCCGATTATTTCGTTTTTTTCTTCCTCACTGAAACCGTCAAATAAAAATAAATCTTTCACGTTTGGTACTGTCACCTCACTATAAAAAGTGTCCCAAATGATACACTTTTTCTTAATTATAACATAAAAAATATAATTGTCAATATTTTAACAAAAATTATTTCTAAAAAAACTGTAAAATATTGTATAACAAAATTTAAAGTGATATAATTAGAAATAATTTTAGGGAAGAGGAGTTTATATTGAATAGTTTTTATTTAAAACCAAAACTTTTTTCGGTTATTAAAAATTATACTAAGGAACAGTGCATTAAGGATATTGTTGCAGGTATAATTGTTGCGGTTATTGCTTTGCCGCTTTCAATCGCGTTGGCGATAGCGTCAGGTGTAGACCCTGCGTGCGGTATTTATACAGCAATCGCGGCAGGTTTTATAGTGTCGTTTTTGGGCGGTAGCCGTGTGCAAATTGCAGGTCCTACGGCGGCTTTTGCTACAATAGTTGCAGGTATTGTTGCAACCAACGGTATGGACGGTTTGTTTATAGCCACAGTACTTGCCGGTATAATGTTAATACTAATGGGTGTTTTAAAACTCGGTGCTTTAATTAAATTTATACCTTACACTATAACTACAGGGTTTACTGCAGGTATAGCAGTTACTATTTTTATAGGTCAGATCAAGGACTTCTTAGGTCTTACATACGAAAAGGGTATAAAACCTATTGAAACTATTGAAAAGATTGAGGCTAATATTGATGCTATAGGAACTTTCAGTTGGCAAGCGTTACTTATAGGCGCTATAAGTCTTGCTATACTTATAATTTATCCTAAGTTTGAAAAAAGAGTTCCGCCGTCACTAATAGCCGTAATTGTGGGTTCACTTATGGTTAAGTTTATACCTCAACTTGATAGCGGAGTTTATACTATAGGTGAACTTTACAACATACCTATGGGTCTGCCAAAAGTTGATTTCGGCGCAATGGATTTTAGTTTTACTAAGATTACGGAACTTTTGCCCGATGCCTTTACTATTGCAATTTTAGCGGCTATTGAATCACTGCTCTCTTGCGTTGTGGCTGATAATATGGTTAATTCAAAACATAATTCTAATGCAGAACTTGTGGCACAAGGTGTTGCAAATATAGGTTCGGTTATGTTTGGCGGAATTCCTGCAACGGGTGCAATTGCACGTACTGCCGCTAACGTTAAAAACGGCGGCAAAACACCGATTGCGGGTATGGTACATTCTATAGTTCTTTTGTTAGTTCTTTTGTTCCTTATGCCTTATGCAGGTTTAATACCTATGCCTACTATTGCGGCGATACTGTTTATGGTGGCATATAATATGAGCGAATGGCGCAGATTTAAAAAAATTATTTCTTCAGCGCCGCTCGGTGATATTATAGTAGCAATTGTAACCTTTGTTTTAACCGTTGTATTCGATTTGGTAATTGCAATCGAAGTTGGAATGATTCTGGCAGTTGTGCTATTTATGAAACAAATGAGCGATAAAACCGATGTTGTGGCTTTAAATGATGATAAATTACCGCAGAATTTGAAGGTTTACGAGGTTAACGGACCGCTATTTTTCGGTTCTGCCGATAAGGTGGAAAAAATTTCGATGGATGAAAATACCGAAACTGTAATTTTAAATATGCACGGCGTTACAGCGCTTGACTCTACCGCTATGAATTCGCTCGACAGTTTATATAATAAATGCAAAAAGCAAAATGTTAAATTAATGCTTTTATCCGTTAATGAACAACCGCTTGAAGTTATGAAAAAATCGGGATTTTTTGACATTGTCGGTGAAGAAAACTTTGTTTCTAGAATCAATGATGTCTTAAACGCCGATGTTTAGTTTTCTTAAAGCATTAAACTTTTCAACATTTATACAAAATAATGCAACATAAATAATCTTTTCAAACATGGTTTTTTATTGTATAATATCATTAAATCGTAAGATTTGATAAAATCCTCTTAAAAAAGGAGAAATGTAAAATGAGTAACGGTTATGATGCAAAAAACAAAGTGGCTTTAGGTTTTTATCACCTCGACCCCCGCTGGACTACCTATGAGGAATTTGATTGGTTTGCTGATAGAGGATATATAAATTCCTATTGTTTAGCGGCGGACACTAACACAATGTCAGGTGTAATAGGCGGAGCACAAAAGGCTATGGAAAACGGCAGTCAGGTTTGGCTTACACTTCTTCCATATTTAAGTTGCGAACAATCTCTTTCGGATTATATGGCAAACGTTGAACGCAAGATTAATATGATGAAAGAAAAGGGAGTTTACGACTGTGTTGTAGGTTTCCATTGGGATGAACCACTGCTTAATAAGAAGCACACAAATCAGGACCTTTATGATATGACCAAGGCATTATATAACGAATACGGTCTTAGAATTAATCCTGTTTTTTCGGCGTACGAGGTTATGGGATTGAAAGGAAATATGCAAGACCCTGAGGGTAATACAATTCTTCAGGAATTTGCAACCGAGTATTTAACCGATATCGGTTACGATTCCTACGGTTATGACTTCAGAAGACCTTATACCGAGGCTCAGGCAGAAAAATTAAAGGCTTTAGGTGAAAAGTTTGAGGGTATCGAATCAACCGAAACCTATTACAAATTTTATTTCAACAAACTTAAAGAGAGGGTTTTAAACAAGGATGCTAAAATCTGGGTTTATCCTTGTGCTTACACTCCTTATACTTGGGCAGGTATTAATGCTGATGAAGACTACTGTGTGGCTCATTTAAAGGGACTAACAAAACTTTTGCTTGAAGAAAAGAACCCCGGCGGTATTCTTTGCTATACATATAAAACCTGGTCACGCCATCATAAAGGTATGGATGTTCTTTTACAAAAGGATAACCCTGACCGTTGGAATAAGTTTGAAGAGGCAATGCGCGAAGTTTACGCTGAAATTAAAGATATTGAAATTTAATAATCGAAAAGCAGGGCTAAGCCCTGCTTTTTTAGTTGTAAAAATATTAAAAATATGTTATTATTGTATATAATTGATAGAAAAGATAATAATCTTAAAATTTCAAATTAATGGTGGAAAATTATGTACGATGAACTTACCGAAATTGATATAAAGAAAATGAAAGAAGAACTCGAATACAGAATTACAAAGGTGCGCCCCGTAATTCTTGAAGAGGTTAAACTGACCCGTAGTTACGGTGACCTTTCTGAAAACGCCGAATATCACGCTGCTAAGCGTGAAAGAGGTAAAAACGAAAGTCGGATAAGGTATCTTCGCAATATGATTAAAACGGCGGTAATTATTGATACTAAAAGTGATGATGATATAGTAGGTCTTTTTGATACCGTTACTTATTATGTTGAAGAGGACGACTGCGAAGAAAGTGTAAGAATCGTAACTTCGCTAAGGCGTGACCCTTTTCAAAAGATTATAAGCAAAGAGTCCCCGTTAGGAAGCGCGCTTATGGGGAAACGCGTAGGGGATAGGGTTAGTGTTAAAATTGATGAAAGTTACAGTTATTATATAGTAATCCGCAAAATTGAAAAGGGCGAGGATGATGACTCGCTTGAAATAAGAAAGTTTTAAAAAATCGCTTAAAACCAAACGGTTTTAAGCGATTTTCTTAGTTCTTGCTGAAATCTTCTAAAATAAGACCTTCGTTTCTTTCAAGCGCCCAGTTTATATTCCAATCACTTGTGAATATAAGCAGGTCGTTGCCCTTGAAATCCTGAACCCATTTTGTATCGGATGTGAGGTTGAGTTTTTTAATGTCAATATCCTTATTAACAACCCAACGTATATACTGATAAGGCAGGTCGTTACGGATAACTTCAACATTATATTCGTTTTTAAGACGGTGTTCAAGCACTTCAAACTGAAGCACACCAACAACACCAACAATTACACGTTCCATACCGCTGTTAGGCTCGTGAAAAATTTGAATAGCACCCTCTTGCGCTATCTGTTCAACACCCTTAACAAACTGTTTTCTCTTTAAACTGTCCTTTTGTTCTATAAGTGAAAAATGTTCGGGTGCGAATGTGGGGATACCCTCAAACTGAACCTTGTGTTTAGGTGAACAAACGGTATCACCGATAGAGTAAATACCTGGGTCAAATACGCCGATAATGTCGCCTGCGTACGCTTCGTTAACAATCTGGCGTTCATCAGCCATCATTTGTTGCGGTTGGGAAAGGCGAACAGGTTTTCCTGCCTGAACGTGATAATAGTCAGCACCGCGTTCAAATTTACCCGAACAGATACGGAAAAATGTGATTCTGTCGCGGTGGTTTTTATTCATATTAGCCTGAATTTTAAATGCAAAAGCCGAAAAATCTTCTGAAAAAGGACTTACTTCTTCTTCGCCCGATAATCTCGGCAAAGGTGAGGTGGTCATTTTAAGGAAGTTTTCAAGGAAAGGTTCAATACCAAAATTGGTAAGCGCCGAACCAAAGAAAACAGGGGAGAGTTTACCCGAACGCACCTTTTCTAAATCAAATTCAAAACTTGCACCGTCAAGCAATTCTATCTGGTCAACAAGTTCTGCACGTTGGTATTCGCCGATTAATTCGTCCAACTTTTCTATATCGGTTATATCGCAAGGTGTGGGCTTAATTTTGTCCTGACCTCTGTGGAACTCGCTGAAAGTTAAAATTTCACGTTTATCACGGTCGAAAACTCCTTTAAAGTCTACTCCGCAACCTATCGGCCAGTTTACAGGGTAGGTACCAATTCCAAACTCTTTTTCAAGTTCGTCTAAGAGTTCAAACGGGTCGCGAGCCTCACGGTCAAGTTTATTAATAAAAGTAAATATCGGAATATTTCTTCTTGCAACAACCCTGAAAAGTTTTCGGGTTTGCGCTTCAATACCCTTTGCCGCGTCAATAACCATTACGACACTGTCCGCTGCCATAAGGGTTCGGTAAGTGTCTTCCGAGAAATCCTGGTGACCGGGGGTATCAAGAATATTAATACAATAACCCTCGTATTCAAACTGCATTACAGAAGATGTTATTGAAATACCTCTCTGCTTTTCAAGATCCATCCAGTCACTAACCGCGTGCTTTGCAGTGGCTTTTCCTTTAACTGAACCTGCTGTTTGTATAGCACCGCCGTATAAAAGAAATTTTTCGGTAAGGGTTGTTTTACCAGCGTCTGGGTGAGATATTATCGCAAATGTTCTGCGACGTTCAATTTCGTGCTTTAAATCTGCCAAGAAAATTTCTCCTCTTAATTCAAAATTAACCAAAGAATTATATCACATATCTGATTCGTTTTCAAGAGTTATTAATATACTTTTATCACTCTCTGAACAAACCGATAAAATAAATTCTCCTCTTTGAAAGGTGTGTATGTGCTTAGTGTCAGTACTTTTAAGGTGGGATAGTGTTAAACCGTATCTTTTAATATAGGTTTCCTTTTTAGTCCAAATCTCAAAAAACGAGCGTTTTGTGTTTAGAGTTTTGCAAAACAGGTGTTTTTTCTCGTAAGGCGTAAAAAAACGTTCTGTTATTTTAAAATTAAAATCTCTTATTTTTTCAACATCAACGCCTATCGGACTATCAGAAAAGGCAACCGCAATAGCACCGTTTGTGTGGGAAATATTGAAGTGTATATCGGGGTGGTCTTTAATATACGGCTTTCCGTTTTCGGTTTTAAGTAAAACAATATCTTCGGGCGAAAGTTTATAATTTTCGCATATTTTTTTAATTAAAAATTTTTTTGCTAATTTAGAATACTCAGTGGCAGTATAAATTTTTTTCATTAAAATAAGATAAACCGTATTCATAAAACACCGCCCTTTCTTGTCTAATACTTTAATTATACAAAACATTCCTTAAAAATTCAACCAAACTGCCGAAAAGTTTAAGAAAAAGGGTTAAAAATACCCCTTTTTTGAAAAAAAGTATTGACAAATTATATGGTTTAGTGGGATAATATGATAGGTATTTTATAGATAACTTTTATTTGGTGATGTTAATGCGAGTTATTACAGGCTCTGCTAAAGGTAAAAGACTTATTACGCCTGACGGCAGAGATGTACGTCCTACACCCGAAAAGGTGAAGGAAGGTATTTTTAGCGCACTGCAGTTCGATATTGAAGGTAGGCGTGTTCTTGATTTGTTTTCAGGTTCGGGTCAACTCGGTATTGAGGCCTTGAGCCGCGGTGCAGTTACTGCAACTTTGGTGGATGCTTCTCCTGTTTCTACTAGGATAGTTAAAACCAATGTTGAAAATTGCGATTTAGGTGATAGCGTAAAAATTATACAGTCGGATTATGCTTCGTTTTGCGCTATGTGTCGTGATACTTTCGATATTGCCTTTCTTGACCCACCTTATAATGCAGGATTGCTTATGCCTGCCCTTAAGGCAGTTTTGCCGCTTATGAGCGATTACGGTTTTATAGTTTGCGAGCATCCGCCTGAGGTTGAGGTTTTGCAAACTGTAGGCGGTTTTTCGGTTTGGCGCACTTAC
Organism: Acutalibacteraceae bacterium; assembly: GCA_045540535.1. Lineage (GTDB taxonomy): Bacteria > Bacillota > Clostridia > Oscillospirales > Acutalibacteraceae > UBA737. The sequence continues at coordinate 17,156 of JAZQHI010000008.1, forward strand.
CGTTACGGCAAGGTGCACGTTACAGTTTACAAAAGGAGCGAAACTAATGAAGGATAGCGTTATAGCAATTTGCCCAGGTAGTTTCGACCCAGTAACATACGGTCATCTTGATATTATAACCAGAGCATCAAAAATGTTTCAAAAGGTTATAGTTGTTGTTGCTGCAAACAGTTCTAAAAATTGCTCATTTACTCCTAGTGAAAGGGTGGAAATGATTAAAAAATGCACCTTGGATTTGGATAATATTGAGGTTGTGCATTACAGCGGCTTGCTTGCTGATTATGCTGCCGAAAAAGGTGCTACTGCAATAATTAAAGGACTTAGGGCGATGTCTGATTTTGAATACGAATTTCAGATGGCACTCACTAATAAAAAGTTAAATCCACAGGTCGAAACCTTGTTTTTAACGACTTCGGCGGAAAATATGTATCTTAGTTCAAGTATGGTAAAACAAATTGCTTTAATGGGCGGGGATATCAGTAGTTTTGTGCCCGAGGTTATAAGACAGGATATTATCGACAGAATTAAAAAATAATGCCGATTAATCGGTTTAACGGAGGAAGAAAAAATGACACTTGACGAATTATTGGAACAGTTTGACGAAGTGCTTGACAGCGGCTTCAAAATTCCCGGCAAGAAAACAGTTGTTGATGTTGAAAGATTAAGAGCAGTTGTGGACGATATTCGCCTTAACATTCCTGCTGAAATCAAGCAGGCTAAGGGTATTGTTGCAGACCGCGCCGATATTATTACAAATGCAAAGCGCGAGGCTGACGGTATTATCAGAAACGCTGAGGAACGCGCAAAGGCTATGACTTCTCAGGAAGAAATTGTAAAACTTTCTCAGGCTAAGGCTGCAGAAATTATTGCAACCGCTCAGGCTAAGAGCCGCGAAATGAGAAAGGCTGCTCAAGATTTTGTTGATGATATTATGCGTCGCGCAGATGAGGGTCTTACAGCAAATCTTGGTGAAGTTCGCAAAACAAGAAGCGCCTTAAAGCAACAAGGTCCTGCTAATAAAGAATAATTTTTAATTTATTTGGTTTTTTAGTGAAAGCACCCTCGCCCTTGAGGTCGGGGGGCTTTTGGTTGAAAGGAGAGCCTGAAGTGTATAATAGCATTTCACCTAATCTTAACTTTGTAGAAGAAGAAAAGAAAATTGAAAAGTTTTGGGAAGAAGAAAAAATCTTCGAAAAAAGTATTGAATCCAGAGCACAAGGGGAGCCTTATGTATTTTATGACGGTCCTCCTACCGCTAACGGTAAGCCTCATATAGGCCATGTTCTTACCCGCGTAATTAAGGATATGATTCCGCGTTACAGAACTATGAAAGGCTATATGGTGCCAAGAAAAGCAGGTTGGGATACCCACGGTCTTCCTGTTGAACTTGAAGTTGAAAAACTTTTAGGTCTTGACGGTAAAGAACAGATTGAGGAATACGGTCTTGAACCCTTTATTGACCACTGCAAAGAAAGTGTATGGAAATACAAGGGTATGTGGGAGGATTTCTCAAAAACAGTTGGCTTTTGGGCTGATATGGATGACCCTTATGTTACTTATCACAACGATTTTATAGAATCGGAATGGTGGGCATTAAAGCAAATTTTTGAAAAGGGTCTTTTATATAAAGGCTTTAAAATTGTGCCTTACTGTCCTCGTTGCGGAACTCCGCTTTCTTCTCACGAAGTGGCTCAAGGCTACAAAAACGTTAAAGAACGCAGTGCGGTTGTTCGTTTTAAGGTTGTTGGCGAGGATGCTTATTTCCTTGCTTGGACCACAACCCCTTGGACACTTCCTTCAAACGTAGCACTTTGTGTTAATCCCGATGAAGTTTACTGCAAGGTTAAGGCTAATGACGGTCTGGTTTATTATATGGCAAAAGCCCTGCTTGATAAGGTTCTCGGAAAATTAGCAACCGAAGAAACCCCTGCTTATGAGATATTAGAGGAATTTGTAGGTACAGACCTTGAACATCGCGAATATGAGCCTTTGTTTGATTTTGTAAAACCTGTTTGCGAAAAACAAAACAAAAAAGGTCATTTTATAACTTGTGACAGTTATGTTACTATGACCGACGGTACGGGTATAGTTCACATTGCCCCTGCTTTCGGTGAAGACGACGCTAAGGTAGGCAGAAAGTACGATTTACCTTTTGTTCAGTTTGTTGACGGTAACGGTAACCTTACTGCAGAAACCCCTTATGAAGGTACTTTTGTTAAGGATGCTGACCCGCTTGTATTAAAGGATTTGGACGCCGCAGGTCTTTTGTTTGATGCACCTAAGTTTGAACACGATTATCCTCACTGCTGGCGTTGTGATACACCGCTTATTTATTACGCTCGCGAATCTTGGTTTATTAAAATGACCGAGGTTAAGGATGACCTTATTAAAAACAATAACACTATTAACTGGATTCCCGAAAGTATTGGTAAAGGTCGTTTTGGTGATTGGCTTAATAATGTTCAGGATTGGGGAATTTCGCGTAACAGATATTGGGGTACACCGCTTAATATCTGGACCTGCGAATGCGGTCATATGCATTCTATAGGCAGTATTGAAGAACTTAAATCTATGTCGGATAACTGCCCTGATGATATTGAATTACACCGTCCTTTTATAGATGCGGTTACAATTAAATGTCCTCATTGCGGCAAGGAAATGCACCGCGTGCCCGAAGTTATTGACTGTTGGTTTGACTCGGGTTCAATGCCTTTTGCCCAACATCATTATCCTTTTGAAAATAAGGAACTTTTTGAATCGCAATTCCCGGCAGACTTTATTTCCGAAGCAGTTGACCAAACTCGCGGTTGGTTCTATTCTTTGCTTGCGATTTCAACCCTTATATTTGATAAAGCGCCCTTTAAAAACGTTATCGTTTTAGGACACGTTCAGGATGAAAACGGTCAGAAAATGAGTAAATCAAAGGGCAATGCCGTAGACCCGTTTGACGCGCTTGAACAGTTTGGCGCCGATGCTATACGCTGGTATTTCTATACCAATTCGGCACCTTGGCTTCCTAACCGTTTCCATGATAAAGCCGTAACCGAGGGTCAACGCAAATTTATGGGTACTCTTTGGAACACCTATGCTTTCTATGTGCTTTATGCTAATATAGATAAATTCGATCCTACACAGTACAATATCAACGATTGCAAACTTTCGGTTATGGATAAATGGTTGCTTTCGCGCCTTAATTCAACCGTTAAGGCTGTTGACGATAATTTGGCTAACTACCGCATTCCTGAAGCCGCCCGCGCTTTGCAGGAATTTGTGGACGAAATGAGTAACTGGTATGTTCGCCGCGGACGTGAGCGTTACTGGGTTCAGGGTATGACTGATGATAAGATTGCTGCTTATTTAACCCTTTATACCGCACTTGTAACAACCGCTAAGGCTGCCGCTCCGATGATACCCTTTATGGCTGAAAATATTTATCAGAATTTGGTAAGAAGTATTGATAAAGATGCTACAGTTAGTATACATCTTTGCGATTTCCCAGTAGTTGATGAAGCACGAATTGACCTTAAACTTGAAGAGCAGATGAACAAGGTTCTTGAAATTGTTGTGCTTGGACGTGCGGCAAGAAACGGTTCTTCTATAAAGAACAGACAACCTCTTGCAACAATGTACGTTAAACTTGAGGGTGAACTTGAAGAACTTTATGCCGATATTATTAAGGATGAACTTAATATTAAAAAAGTTTCTCTTACAAATGATGTTGATAATTTTGTAACTTATACATTTAAACCCCAACTAAAAACCTTAGGTCCTAAGTACGGTAAACAATTGGGTGAAATAAGAAATCTTTTAAGTTCGATTGACGGTTCTGCCGCTAAAGCAGAACTTGATGCAAATGGCGTGTTAAAACTTAACATTTCTATTGGCGATATTGAACTGTCGGTTGATGATTTGCTTATTGAAGCCAATCAAAAAGAAGGTTTCTATACCTTAAGCGACCGCGGAATTACAGTTGCTATTGATACTACACTTACTACCGAACTTATCGAAGAAGGCTTTGTACGCGAACTTGTAAGTAAGGTTCAAACAATGCGTAAAGAAGCAGGCTTTAATGTAACAGACCATATTTCTATTACATTAGAGGGCAGTAAGGTTGTTACCGATATCGCGCTTTCAAAAGCGGCTGATATCGTAGGGGACACTCTTGCAGATTCTTTGACTGCCGAGTCACCTTTAGGTTTTGTTAAAGAGTGGGATATTAACGGCGAAACCGTTACTATCGGTGTTAAGAAAGAGGGAGGCTCACACGGTGAATAACGATAATAATCTTAATGATTTTGTTTTTGAGGATATTAGTTCTTCAACTCCTGTTGAAAAATGTAAAAAACAGGTAAAAAAAGCGGTAAAAGCGGTAGACGATTACGGCGAGGGCGCTTTTAAAAATATTGATAAGGTTATTAAAGCAATTTCATTTATAGTGGCTATAGGCATCTTTCTTTTGTTTGCCGCAATCGCAGCAGTGCTTTATATGCTTGACCAGATGTTTATGCTTATTTCTGCAGCCGTTCTGGTTTTAGGTGCGATTTTTGCGTTAATTGCTTTGTTTTTGATATATGGCTTAGGTCATATAATAACCCAAAACAAGCAACTTCTTAAAAGAAAAGATTAGTTTTTAAACCCCATCTTTAAGATGGGGTTTTTAATTTAATAAAATTTTAATATTTAAGTATACTATTCTTGTTGTTTTTTTTATTAAAGTATGGTAAAATAAACTCTAAGATATTTTTTGAATTTTAGTTTACTTTAATATAAAAATTTTAGAAGGGATGCAAAATGAAGATTTTAGGAAACATTTATAACTTTATGGCATCTACAGGTGAAAAGATTTTCAACTTTTTAAATAAGCATTTTGAAGTTACTGTAACTAAGCGTTCTAAGATTACAGGTTTTGTTTTAGGTTTTATAACCTTGCTTGGAGTTGTTTTCAGAGCAGAGAATTTTATTTCGCAAACCTTTTCACAAAAATGGCTTTTATTGGTGTTTGTGCTTATCTGCCCAATAATTATAACTGCTATAACAGTTTTTAACATTAAAATTAAAAATGATATTTTTAATAAAATTTATCATTTTGTAATTTTATTTTTAATGCCGATTGTAGCAATTACAATGACCGAATGCTTAAATGGGATTTTTATTTATAATATGACCTATTTGGGATTTTTAGGAAATTACCTTGTAATTTTAATTCTATACTTTATTGTTTTTGCTTTGTCGGGCAGTTTTAAACTTTCTTATCTTATAATAACGCCTATATTATACGGTTTGTCTTTAGCCCACTGTTATGTTATGGAATTCAGGGGTACACCTTTTTTACCAATGGATTTTTTGAGCGTTACAACCGCGGCAGGTGTTGCAAATACTTATAATTATATGCCTAATTATAAAATTGTTATTGCAACCTTGATTTTTATATTCATTTTGGTTTTAGGTGCAAAAACCAATACTCCTAAATATAATTTGGTTACTAAAATTATTTCTCGCACCTTTGCTGCAACCTTTTCATCGGTATTGCTGATTTTGTTCTTTGCTACAAGTATATTTGCGGATATGGGCATTAAACCTGACTTTTGGAATCAATCGAGAGGTTACCGCAATTACGGTTTTGTCTGGAACTTTTTCTGTAATACTAAATATCTTTATATGTCCGAGCCGGATAATTACGATTCTGGCAACGTAGGGGACTATGTAAGCAGTGTTGTTGAGGGTACGGAAGAAAACACCCCCGTAGTTGATGACAGTTACGAAAAACCAAACATAATTTGTATTATGAACGAATCCCTTGCCGATTTATCAGTGCTTGGCGAATTCCAGACTAATATAGATTATATGCCTTTTATGCGCAGTCTTACTGAAAATACAATTAAGGGTAATTTGTATGTGCCAGTAATTGGTGCCGGAACTTCTAATACTGAGTTTGAATTTTTAACAGGTCATACTACTGCGTTCTTGCCTTCGGGAAGTAATGCATATATGCTTTATGTTGAAAGTCCAATTGCGTCGTTAGTTTCTACTATGGAAGCGCAAGGCTATTCATCTTATGCGTTACACCCTTATTACGCGGCAGGTTGGAAACGTACTCAAGTGTACGAAAATTTTGGCTTTAATAAGTTTATCAGCCTTGAAAATATTATGGACGTTTCGCTTATGGCTGAATATCAAGATAATGGCAACGACCCCAACTTCTTACAACAACTTGTGAACGAGCGCTATCCCGATAGAGAGAATATGCTCTTGCGCCAATATATAAGTGATGCATACAATTACGATTTGATTATTGAAGATTTTGAAAACCGCGATAAATCCGTTCCTTATTTTGCATTTAACGTTACAATGCAAAATCATGGCGGTTATGCTGTTAGTGCGGATAACTTTGACGAATGTGTTCAGGTGACATCGGTTTCCAAGTATTACAATAAGGCAAATAAATATCTTTCGCTTGTAAAGGCAAGTGATGATGCATTCAAAGAACTTATTGAATACTTTAAAGGTGTTAAAGAACCGACTGTTATTTGTATGTTCGGCGACCATCAACCTTCAATCGAAACTTCATTTGTAGCCGAAGTTATGGGTCTTGAAGACCTTTCAAACCTGACTGTTGAACAGGAACAGGCACGCCACGCAACACCGTTCTTTATTTGGGCTAATTATGATATTGAAGAAAAGCAAATTGAAAAATTAAGTGCTAACTATTTGTCATCTTTGGTACTAAAAACTGCAGACGTAAAACTTACCGAATATAACAAGTATCTGTTAAAACTTTCGGAAATACTTCCTGTAATTGATACTGTGGGTTACATTGATAATCAGGGTAATTATTATAAGTGGAGTGACGCGTCACCTTATACTAAGTTGCTTGACGATTATGAAAGGGTTCAGTATAACAACATTTTTGACCAACCGCACGTAAATGCTGATGTTTTCTACATTAACGGATTTTTACCGCGGGTAATGTCAAACCCAGTAGTTTCAGAACCTCAAGAATAATGGTGTAATATTATGCGAAATACAACACTTTGCCATATAGAAAAAGACGGTAAATATTTAATGCTTCACCGCGTAAAGAAGAAAAATGACCTTAATCAAGATAAATGGGTAGGTATTGGCGGCAAGTTTGAAGACAAGGAAAGCCCGGAAGAATGCAATGTAAGGGAAACTTTTGAAGAAACAGGTCTTACCCTTAAATCTGCGAGATATTGCGGAATAGTCACCTTTGTGTCGGATAAATGGGAAACTGAATATATGCATATTTTTCATTCGGACGATTTTTGCGGGGAACTTAAAGACTGTGACGAAGGTGAACTTTGTTGGATAGCGAAAAAAGATATTTACAATCTTCCTATATGGGAGGGCGACAAAATTTTTCTGCGCTTAATTGAAGAAAATTCACCGTTTTTTTCACTGAAATTAGTTTATGAGGGTGATACCTTAATTAGCGCGGTTTTGAACGGAGAAAGTTTATGAATATTTGTCTTTACGGTGCTTCAAGTACAGAAATAGATAATGCCTATGTCCTTGCTACAGAAGATTTGGGCAAGAAAATAGGCACTAATGGTCATTCGCTGGTTTACGGCGGTGGTGCAGGTGGTCTTATGGGCGCTGCGGCTCGCGGTACGGTAGCAGGCGGAGGCAAGGTCATTGGTGTAGCACCAACATTTTTTCAGGTTGACGGTGTTCTTTTTCCCGACTGTACTGAGTTTGTTTATACTAAAACTATGCGCGAGCGTAAGGCGATTATGGAACAAAGGGCTGATGCTTTTGTTGTAGCACCAGGCGGCATTGGTACTTTTGACGAGTTTTTTGAAATCTTCTCTTTAAAACAGTTGGGTCAGCACAAAAAACCTGTTGCAATTTTTAATATTAACGGTTATTATGATAGTCTTAAAAATATGCTTGAATTTGCAGTGACGGAAAAATTTATGACTAGGGCAACCTTTGATTTAGTGCCCTTTTTCACCGATGCCAACGAAATGATAAAATATTTTGAAACCTATGAAGCGGGTGAGGGCGACCTTTCTGTGCTAAGAAAGGTTAAACGCGATTAATCGGGCTTTGTGAATATACCGTAACTTAACGGATTATAGGTGAAAATTATAAATGATATCGCAATTATAAGTCCTACTAAAATAAAAAACCAATTAAACAAATTAAGGGAGAATTTTTTCTCCCTTATTATTTTTTCGCGTTTAATAAGCATTACAATAATACTGACGTAATAAATTGCAATGTTTATAAAATCTATACTATATCCTAAAACACCGTTAATT
>JAZQHI010000009.1:0-16507 GCA_045540535.1 Acutalibacteraceae bacterium
GCATATCGCCCATTCAAGTTTCCGCGCAATGCCTATATGCGTAGGTATCGGCGAAGCCGCAGGCATTGCCGCCGCCATAGCCGCCAGAAACAACCTCAATCCGCGCGATATCTCCCCCACCGAAATTCAAAAATTACTGTGATTTATTAATATAACACCACTACCAAAAAGGCAGACCGATCGGTCTGCCTTTTTCACACCCATAACTCCCAAAGTTTCAAGTCCCGCCACAAAACAAAAAAAAAATTCCCAAACCAAACCTTGTGGTCTGTTTTGGGTTTGAAATTTAACAGCAAACTAAAAACGCGCGGTAGTGATTATAAAAATAAAGAACCTCAACTACGCGAATTGCGTGTCGAGGCTCTCGACTGGTGCGAGTGACGGGACTTGAACCCGTACGTCGTGGACACACGCCCCTCAAACGTGCCTGTCTGCCTATTCCAGCACACTCGCATTTTTATTGGCGCTATTTATTGCGCCTAAGTATTATACCAAAAGGCAATGCGGTTGTCAACTAAAACTTTTAAAATTTGCAAAATTTATTCCAAGGCGGTGAAAAAAGCCGCCTTGGAATTCGTTTTTATGCTTTGGGTTTTATTTCGCAATCATTATTTTCGTAAATGCTGCAAATGATTTTTTGGATTTTGAGTGCCTCTTCGCCGCTGATTTCAAGCGGTATTTCCCCTGCAAGCGCTTTATAAAAACGGTCAATTTGAACCGCGTGCTGAAGACCCCAATATTCTTTACCGCCTTTGTAGGTTACTATTTTTTGCGGTTTATTGGTGTCACACTCTGAGGAGCCGTCATTATAACTGATTTCGGCTTCGTTATAAGAAAGTTTAGCCGTTCCATTTTCGCAATAAAGCCTGATTTCGATAGGCTCGTTGATAAAATAATTGTTCATTGCAAAAAACGAAAGCAAAGCACCGTTTTTATATTTTATGAGCCCCTCGGCGCTATCCTCAACCACCATTATTTTATGGTTTCGGTTATGAAGTGAGGACTGAATTTCGACAGGCTCGCTGTCAATAAACCAGTTTGCAAGGTCAAGCGAATGAATCGCCTGATCAATTATAACGCCGCCGCCCTCTTTATCCCAGGTGCCTTTCCAATCGGAATCGCTGTAATAATCATCCGACCGCGACCAAGTAAGTGTAGTTCTGGCGCACTTGACTTTGCCGAGTTTACCGTCCAGAATGCGTTTTTTTACAAGTGCTGACGGGGTATTATAACGGCATTGAAAAATAACCCCGTAGAAAAGACCCTTTTGTTTTGCATTTTCTACCGCAACGAGCGCATCCTCATATTTTATGCTCATAGGTTTTTCGGAAAGCACGTTAACGCCATATTCAAACGCATCGTTTGCGACCACCGTATGCAGATAATGCGGAAGACAGATATGCACAGCATCAAGTTCCTCAGTTTTTAAAAGTTCCTTATAATCGGTATATGCTTTTACCGAATATTTCTCTGCCGTGGCATTAGCGCGCTCTGCCTTAATATCGCAAACGGCTACAAGTTCAGTGGTTTCAAGCGCTACAACAGCGTCAATATGCCGCTCTGAAATTTTGCCGCAACCTATAACTGCAACCTTAAACTTTTTCATAAAACCTTAAATTTCCACCCATTCAAGCGGAGTATCCATTGCTTTAACGCAAGCCTCGCGTATAGCCATAATAGCGATTGTATCCGCGTGAGGTACAGGAACTTCGCCTGTACGGAACATATTGATTATAGCCTCGATTTCATATTTAAAGAAATCATCATCAATCTTAATTGTTTCGTTTTTATCGTCGTGATTAATTCTGAAAGTGTAACCCCATTCTTTTTTAAGCATTGCAACACTAGCAGTTCTTGAATCGGCAAAAATCAACTGCCATGAGGGGCATTTTTCGTTGCCTAAATACATTACACGGCTAACGTCACCGCCCATTAAAGCCACAATCGGCTCTAACTGATGTACAAGATAAATCTTGGGGTCACCTGTACCCATACCGATAACCGAATTAACTTTGCCCTTTTCAACACCTGCCAGAACCTGAGAAAATCTTAGTGCCGAAGACGAGAAACAGGGTGAGCCGCTCTTTTCGGCAATAGCAAAAATACGCTCAGCCTCTTCCTTACTGTCAGCAAAAGTTTTATCAATAAATACAGGTTTGCCCGACTCTAATGCAAGTTTTGAAAGTTCATAATGCATTTCACTGTTATCGGGTGAAAGCACTATAAGGCAGTCGCTCTTCTCGACAACCTCTTCCATTGTGGGAAGTAGGGTAATTCCCTGCTTTTCTGCCCATTCTTCGTTAGAGATAAGACCCGGTATTGTAGGCTCAACATGAGCGTAAGCGTATACAACTTCAAACTCGCCGTCACTTTGGTTTTTAATCCAAGCGGGATAATTATCGGCGTGCCATTCGTTAAGATAATAATCAATAAATCCAACTTTTTTCATTTTAGCCGTTCCTTTCAAGACAAAAATCGGTAAAATTTTAAATATTATTTAAAGGCAATTTCGCTGTGTGATTCAGCAGAATCGTAAATAGCCTGCATAATTTTTGAGGTGATAATGTTAGTATCAATATGAGAGGGCAATTTTTCGCCGCTTTCAACGCAGTCAACAAAAGCGTTAATTTCATTCTCGAAGTGATTTTTAGAGGGGTACTCGGGTTTTACTGTGTTAAGATCACTGTCATAAAGTTTGAAATCTGCGCCGTACTGCAAACGGATACCGCCCTTAGTACCGATAAAGTCAATAAACATTTCTTTTTCATTAATGTTTTGCGCCCAGGCCCCGTTAAGGGTTATGGTTGGACCCTCGGTACGAATCATACCTGTTACAAACTCTTCAACGTCACAAACGCCGTCAAGTTTAGGAGGACCTGCCCACATGCTGTGATACTTATATTCAGAAATATTTTTAGCGAGTTTGCAATGGGTTTCTGCAGTAACGGTTAAGGGTTTCGGGTCGTTACAGCAATACATAACTATGTCAAGGAAATGCACGCCCCAGTCAATAAGTACACCGCCGCCTGCGATAGACTTATCGGTAAAAGCGCCTCCAAGACCAGGAATACAACGGTAATCGCGGAAACTTACATAAACCTGATAAATTTCGCCTAGTTCGCCTGCATCAATGCGTTTCTTAATCTGATTTACACCGTCATTAAAACGGTTAACAACGCCAATGTTAAGTACCTTGCCTGTTTTGTGTTGCGCTTCAAGCATTGTGAGCGCTTCGTCATAAGTACGGGCAGCAGGCTTTTCGCAAAGCACGTTTTTACCTGCATTCAAAAAGTCAATCGTTATCGGTGCGTGAACGTTATTAGGCGTACAAACCGAAACGGCATCAATTTCAGGGTCATTTAATATTTCGTGGTAATCGTAAACCGCTTTACCGCAACCGTATTTTTCAACAGCGGCATCTGCGCGTTCGGGAATTATATCACAAAACCACTTGATTTCAACCTTTTCATTTTTAAGATAGGACGGTATATGCGCATTATTAGCAATTGTACCGCAACCTATAACTGCAACTTTAGTTTTTTTCATAACAATCACGATATCCTTTCTAAAACATAACATTTTATGCTAGTTTAATAATAATATTTATTAATAATAATAGCAATAGCACTATTAGTTGAAAAACTTATCAAAATTTGCTTTGCAATTTAAAAACAGATAAGTTATAATATTCATATAATCGCATCAGATACTATAAAATTATGTTCAAATTAACGAAAAGGGGTATTTTATGCCGTCGCAAATTTTGGGCACAAAGTTTCATTACGACAATTCCTTTATTTCAAAGCCGATAAAACTGAAGAATTTAAGCCTTGTTCAGATAGGTGAAATCTGCCTTGAAGCAGGGTTTGATGTTCCGTCCCACAAACAGCACTGCAACGAAATAAGTTACATTTTTTCGGGTCGCGGTGTTTTTGAAATTGACGGCATTAAAACCGAGGTTACAGCCGGTGACATTATAATAACCCCAAAAAACGGCACGCACACTATCTATGCGGCAGACAATGAGGAAATTTACTATTCTTACACAGGTTTTGAACTGGAAACGCCAGACTTAATTTTTCCGAAAGAGATAACCGAACTTTTCTCAAAAAGTGAACATATTTTATTTAAAGACAGCGTCGGAATTTACGATTATTTTAAAAAATGTATGGACGAGTTTTACCGCTCGGGCGAGATTGATTTAATGCTTATTGAAAGTTATATGATACAGATAATTCTGCTGACCGCCCGTTCAGGCAAAAACACCCTTACAAATATAGATTACCGTAGTATAAGCGAAAATTCGGGAAAACTTGTATACTTAATCAGAAAATATGTTGAGCGCAATATTGAAAAACCGATAACTGTAAACGGTATTGCCGACAGCCTTGGCTACAGTATTTATCATATTTCGCATCTTTTTAAGGCAAAGATGAATATAACTTTGCAGGATTACATATCCGACAAAAAAACCGCTCGCGCTATAGAACTTATGAAAAAAGGCGGATTTTCTTTAACAGAAATTTCGGACAAATTAGGTTTTACGAGCCTACAATCATTCAGCCGTTATTTTAAAAATAAAGTCGGAGTATCGCCTTCGCAATTTGTTGCAAATTTAAAATAATTGGTTGACTGTTTAGTTTATATATGCTAAAATTCGCTTGAAATCAAATTTTTTTATAAAAGGAATTGGTGAATATTATGAAAATTAAATTTTTAGGTACTGCCGCGGCAGAGGGTGTTCCTGCATTTTTTTGCACTTGTGACACTTGTAAAAGGGCGCGCGAAGTTGGCGGAAAAGAAATCCGTACCCGTTCGCAAACCTTAATTGACGGCGATTTAATGATGGACTTTTCGGGTGACACATATTACCACTCCATGCGGGACGGTATAGACTTAACTAACATTCATCACTATATTATAACCCATAGTCACATGGACCATTTTTGCCTTGATGATATTGGAATGTTAAAACCCGGATTTGCCAATTTACCCGCAGATATGCCGCCTTACAACTTTTACGGGGGCGAAGAAATAATAGAAATTTTAACACCGCTTGCAAACAGCATTCCTAACAGAATGAAACTTCATACACTGCGCCCCTTTGAAAAAACCGATATAGAAATTTGCAGTGTAATTCCTTTAAAGGCTACCCACGGCACTAAAACCCCTTTGATTTATATAATTGAAAAGGGCTCAAAGCGCATACTTTACGCTCATGATACAGGTCTTTTGCACCCCGAAACCGAAGAATATCTATTTAATGAAAAGCCTTACTTTGATTTGATTACCTTTGACTGCTGCTTTGGCAACAAGGAAGATATCGGCAAAGGCAACACCCACCTTTGCTTTGGAGATATAAAAAGACTTGTTCAAAAAATGCGTGAAAACGGTATGGTGGATGATTCTTCTAAACTTTGCGTTAACCATTTTTCGCATAACGGTATAGATGTGCTTTACGAAAACCGCGCCGTTTATGAAGATTTGGGTTATATAATGACCTGTGACGGTTTAGAGGTTGAATTTTAAAATATTACAAATTTTGAGTTGCAAAAAGCCGATGGACTAAAAAAATCCATCGGCTTTAAAATTTTTATTATTAATAATTTTCTTTTCTTATTTCAAAGAAACTTTGCGGATGAGCGCAAACGGGGCAAACATTAGGTGCTTTTTTGCCAATAACCAAATGTCCGCAGTTGCGGCATTCCCACATGGTTTCCTCTGCCTTTTCGAATACCTGTTGCATTTCAACATTGTTAAGAAGTTTTAAATATCTTTCTTCGTGGGTTTTTTCAATTGCAGCCACCATTCTGAACTTTGCAGCGATTGCGGTAAAGCCCTCTTCCTCGGCTTCCTTAGCAAAAGTAGCATACATATCGGTCCATTCGTAATTTTCGCCTGCAGCGGCAGCCTTTAAATTAGCGGCGGTGTCACCCAAAGCGCCCAACTCTTTAAACCACATTTTTGCATGCTCTTTTTCGTTGTTTGCGGTGTCAAGGAAAATAGCGGCTATCTGCTCAAAACCTTCCTTTTTAGCAACAGATGCGAAATAGGTATACTTGTTTCGGGCCTCACTCTCTCCCGAAAAAGCAGCCATTAAATTTTTTTCAGTCTTACTTCCTTTTAATTCCATTTTTATCACCTCAATATTTATTTCAAAAAGCCGTTAACAATTTGTTCCTCGGCTTCTTTTTCAGAAAGTCCCAAAGTCATAAGTTTTATGAGTTGCTCGCCTGCGATTTTACCGATTGCCGCCTCATGAATAAGAGAAGCATCAATATGATTCGCGGATATCTGCGGTATTGCGGAAACGGTAGCATTATCCATAATAATCGCATCGCACTCGGTATGACCGTTACATATATTATTACCGTTAATTTTGGAAAGAAACAGTTGATATGAATTTTCTTTTGCAACCGAACGCGAAACCACGTGCGCACCTGAATTTTCACCGTCAAGGTCAATCGTAAAATCGGTTTCCGCGCGTTGAGTACCGTGGGTCATAAGTTTTTCGTGAACAATTAAGGTAGCATTATCGGCAATTTTAGCAGTAGTTACCCGATTAGTGTTATCTATACCCTCAATCTGAGTGGTATCCATTTCCATATAACCGCCCTCGGCTATATTGATAACGGTAGTCGGGTTCATATTTCTGCCGCCTGTTCCGTCACCGTCGCCAAAGTGCTTTTCAACATATTTTACTTTCGCATTCTTTCCTACATAGAAGGTATGAATACCGTCATGGCGCGATTCCTCACTGCCGCAGTTATGAATACCGCAACCTGCCACAATTTCTACATCTGCGCCGTCGCCTATGTAAAAATCGTTATAAACCAACTCTTTAAGTCCCGTTTCGCTTATAATAACGGGAATATGAATTTTTTCGTTTTTAGTATTTGCCTTAATGATTATATCTATACCCGATTTGTCGGTTTTAGTACGTATATCAACATTTTCTGTTACATGGCGTTCGGAAAGCGCACCGTTAGACCTTATATTAAAAGCACCGTCGGGTGTACCGTCCATATCGGCAATAATTTTTAAAAGTTCAAGTTCAGTATTATTCATTCGTTACACCTCCGCCTTTTTACGCAAAACTTCACAACCTGCACCTGCAGAGCCTAAAAGTGACGGCAGAACTTCCTCGCGAGAGCCTATTTTTTCAACCTCGCCGCCTGATACCACAATTATCCTATCGGCTATATTGAGTATTCTTTCCTGATGGGATATAATAATTATAGAACCGCCCAATGTATCGTGCATTTTTTCAAAAACACGGATAAGGCTGTTAAAACTCCAAAGGTCAATACCAGCCTCGGGCTCGTCAAAAAGCGAAATTTTGGTTGAGCGCGCCAGAACCGACGCTATCTCAATTCTTTTGAGTTCGCCGCCCGAAAGCGAAGCGTTAACTTCGCGGTTTATATAGTCCCTGGCGCAAAGGCCAACTTCGGAAAGGTAATTACAAGCGTCACTTATAGAAATCTTTTTACCTGCGGCAAGGCTTATAAGGTCGTGCACAGTGATACCCTTAAAACGAACAGGTTGCTGGAAAGCAAAACTTATACCGCGCTTTGCCCTTTCGGTAATAGAAAGTGAGGTTATATCCTCACCATCAAGCAAAATCTGACCGTCGGTTGGGGTTATAATACCTGCTATAATTTTGGCAAGGGTTGATTTACCGCTTCCGTTGTGACCTGTTATTACAGAAAAACCGTCATCAATTTTTAAATTTATATTTTTAAGTATTTCCTTTGTGCCGTTTTCACCCTCGGCTTCGAAAGAAACATTTTTAAGTTCCAGCATTTTAGAGTCCGCCTTTGTTTTTACTAATCTTTTTAACATTAAATTTACTATATAATATAATACCCAAATTGTGTTAAAAAATCAACAATTTATTAAATATTTAAATTATATGTGGAAATTTCAGAGAAAATATAGTACAATATAAGAAATATTTGTTATTTTAAAAAGGAGTTGTTTATTAATATGAAGAAAAAAGGCTTAATAATTATTTTGGCTATAGTCGCTATTTTAATTCTAATAATAGGTTCTGTTATAGGTAGTTACAATGACCTTGTTGAAAGTGAGCAGGACGTTTTGGAAGAAAGGTCGCAAATTTCGGTTCAACTTCAAAGAAGAGCCGACCTTATCCCCAACTTTGTTGAAACCGTTAAAGGTTATTCCGATTACGAGCAGGAAACATTTACCGCCGTTACCGAGGCGCGTTCGGCAGTAATGGGTGCTAACAGCGTTTCAGAGCAGGCAAATGCCGCTGCAAGACTTGACAGCGCGATTGATATTTGGGTTAACGCTATTACCGAGGCTTATCCCGAATTAAAAGCAAGTGAACAATACAGGGCTTTGCAGGATGAACTTGCAGGCACCGAAAACAGAATTGCGGTTGCACGTAAAGACTTTAACGAAGAGGCTCGCGAATTTAATACCGAAATAAGACAGTTCCCCCGCAGTATTTTAGCAGGTATTTTCGGTTTTGAGGCTTTCGATTATTTTGAGGCTGACCAGAACGCTCAGAATGTACCTCAGGTGAATTTTGACTGATGCTTATGAAGAGGATATTAAGTATTGCGGCAATATTGGTAACTTTTGCGCTCTGCCTTTGCGGTTGCGCGAGTGACGAAGGTTTTCCCGAACCTACCAACTATTTTTACGTTAACGATTTTGCAAATATTCTGGAAGACGCTACCGAAGCCGATATGGTATCAAAAGCGGCGGCTTTAAACGAGGCTACAACTGCGCAGGTTGTGGTTGTGACAGTGGACAGTCTTGACGGTGAGGATATTTCCGAATATTCTTACGAACTCGGTCGTGAGTGGGGCGTTGGTGATGAGGATGCCGACAACGGCGTTGTAATCCTTTTATCTACAGGCGAACGTGAAATTTATATTGCCGTTGGTTACGGACTTGAGGGCGCATTGCCTGACAGTAAGACGGGTAGAATTATTGACGTTTACGGTCTGGAATACTTTAAAAGTGATAATTTTGCCGCGGGTCTTACAGCGGTGAGTGACGCCATTATTAACGAAATTTATCTTGAATACGGTTTGGAAACACCCGAAAGTTATGTTCCTATAAACAGTGTTACCACACAAAACTCGCTCGAAGATTCGGGTAGCAAGGTGGCAATTTCCTGGGTAGCGCTTATAATTATTTTAATTATTCTGTCTTTCCTTAGACGCGGTCGCGGCGGAAACTTTATTTGGTTTTTAGGCGGACCTCCCACTTTCCGCGGCGGCGGATTTGGTGGCGGCGGATTTGGCGGTATGGGAAGTTCAGGCGGATTCGGCGGCTTTAAAGGCGGCGGCGGTGGCTTCGGCGGCGGCGGCGCAGGAAGAGGATTTTAAGTACAAATTAACCTCCCTTATTAAAGGGAGGTTTTAGCAGTAATTTTTTATTATTTATTTGGAGATTTTATGTCAGATAATTTTAGTAACAAGGGCTATGAAGATTATTTTAAAGCCCTAGAACAACAACTTAATAACCCCAAGGCTACTCCCCCAAAAACAGTAAGGGAAGTTGCGCCAAAATCTCGAAAACGGCGTAAAAAAGGTTTTTATTTGATTTTCAGACTAAAGAAAGCGGTTCTCGCCATTTGTTTAGCGGTAGTTCTTATTATTACGGGCAGTTTAATTATAAAAGGTTTTAATGAAAAACCTGATACTGAACCCAAAACCGCAACCGAAAATGCCGAAACTGAACAGGAAGAGCAGGAATACACCAAAATTTCCTACAATTTTAATAATTCTAAAGGTATTGAAATTGAAAACGACGCCAAGAGCATAATTATTGTTGATAAATCCAACAACAGCGTTATCGCGGCGCACAATCCTCATGAAAGGGAGTATCCCGCATCAACTACTAAAATTATGACCTTGCTGGTTGCAGTAGAGAACATTAAAAATTGGGACGATACCTTTACTATGTCCTACGAAATCACCGATCCGCTCTATGTTGAAGAAGCATCGGTTGCAGGTTTTTTAAACGGTGAAGAGGTTAGTATGACAGATCTGCTTTACGGCACAATCTTACCCTCCGGCGCGGATGCGGCTATGGGACTTGCAATATCGGTTGCAGGCAGTGAAAAAGAGTTTGTAAAACTTATGAATAAAAAGGTTCGCGAACTCGGTCTTAAAAACACCAATTTCACAAATGTTACGGGGCTTCACAATAAAAAGAATTATTCTTCGGCTTATGATATGGCGATAATTCTTGACGCGGCGCTGCAAAACGAACTTTGCAGAACGGTGCTTTCTACCTATCAGCACACCACCGCCATAACCCCCCAGCATCCCGAGGGTATACTGCTTTCAGGCACGCTATTCAGTTATATGTACGGCACTGAACCCGAAACCGCAACTATTCTCGGCGGTAAAACGGGATTTGTTAATGAATCGGGCTACTGCATAGCATCCTACGGAAAGGGCAACACAAGTCAGAACGAATACATTGTTGTAACAATGGGCAATTCGGCGCGTTGGCCCGCCTTTTACGGACAGATTGATTTATATAAACATTATGCAAAATAAAAAATTTCTGTTTGGCATTATTGAAAATATATTATAAGGAATGAAAAACCGCTGGTTTTAATAAACCAGCGGTTTTTATGTTTTTTAACTTTTTAGAGTCTGCTTAATTTATCAATAGTGCTGCCGACCAAATCTCTCCACTCGTCAACCTCTTCTTGACAATCGTTTTTAATGATTTCTGGAATCTTTACAGTTATTAAATCAAGATACTGCTTATATTCTGCCTTATCGATTTTTCCTTCAAGGCGCTCTAATTGCTTTTTGAGTTCGAACATATAAGCAACGTCTTCAAGTCCCTTGGAAACTGCCTCAAAGCGCTTGGTGGGAATAGGTCCGCGATTACTGTCTATAACAGTTGCACCGTCGTCATATCCGTCGCGGTGGTCAAGTCCATCCTCACCGCGTGAAGAAAGATTTGTCCAGATAGCAACGCCGTCAACCCCTTTCTGATATCCAAACCACGGGAAGAAACGGTAATAACTGAGAACAGGAAGGGTGTGCATGGTTGTTGAACATTCATAAGCCCAAACTGTGCATCCATGACTCTTGAAATAATCAAGATATTCTTTTGTTTGCTCATCACTTCTATTTAAAAGACCCGAGATAAGTGTCCAGTTCTTATGAGTTTCAGTAAGTTTTGCTTCATCAATATCGGCTAAAGTAGCCCCTGACGGCGGTGGGCTTGAAAGCCAAACTGCCTGGAGAAGCCAATCAGGTTTTTCTTCGCGGATTTTCTCGCGGATTTCCACATCGCCCTTGTCACCGTAGATATGAGCCTTTTTAAACTCATCACGTATATGGGCTTTATAAATAAAGTCTTCATTTGTGAAGCCCATCTTTTTAAGGCGTGCTTCCATACGGTAATGCCATTCCATACTATGACAGGTTCCCCATCCGAAAATAAAGCGCATACCGAGTTCTTTTGCGGTTTTAAAGAACTCCTCGTTAGCGTTATCAACAAGGTCGGGGTTATAAAGTTGACCCTCGGGAAGCGGATGAATATCTCTCATTCCCTTTAAGCCGTGGGTATAACGAATGCCTTCAGTCCAGCCCCAGTTAATATGGCGCGAGTGCATAAGGCGGAGCATTGCGGCTTCATCATTATCAAGGCGGTTAGGACCCCAGAAGAAGCAGTCCATAGGCCAGTCACGCGTTTCAGGAAGGGTAAAATTCCAGACCTTCATATTAACGTGTATATCACGGTTGGGGATTTTATAATCGTACAACGGCTTAATTACAATTTTAGTTTCATAATCGCCGGGTTTAACATCACGCGAATTAAAGACAACATGAACTCTTACCGCTGAGCCGGGAGTTACTGTTATAATATCGCCGGGAACCCTGATAAGAGGCTGAGTATTTAAGTGTCCGTTATGGTCAACAAAGGGCTCCATATAGATTTCAAAGCGGTCGTGCGGAACATAAACTTCGCTGTTATCGATAGCGTAAGCCACAAGTCTTAAATCAAGGCGGCGGTCAAGAAGCAGACCAGAGAAGTTAAGGGCAACTCTTTCACGCTCATTCGATGCTTGTTTAAAGGAAAGTTCAAGTTCGGGGGAATAGTTTGCGGGCGGGAGCGCATCGGGAGAGCCTGTTTCCCACGGAGAAGTTTGCCAAACGAGGTAACTATATCGGTTTCTGAATTCCTTGAAACCGTTTTGAAGCGCCGCGAACTCGTCCGTTACCGATTTTTCGATTATTTTATCCGCTTCAATTGCATTTTTTATTTTTGCAGTATAATCAGCAATAGCATCCCTCATTCTTTTAAGTGATTTTGCGGCTCCTCTGTGAACGGGATGACAAATGCCGAGAATATCATCGCAACCGAATTCTATATGTCTTAATTCAGTATCAAGCCGTGCAAATCCAGGGGCAACAAACGGAAATGCGCGGTCAAGCACAAAACTGTTGATAGACTCTCCGCTCTCACTTAAAAGGCTGAAAACAGCGCGAAGGGCAGTATCGGTTTCGATAGGAAGTTTAAAATCAAATTTAAGCGGTGCAGTTACCTTTTGAGAAATTTCATTTATAATATCGTTATCTGCATTGTAAACACGGGCGCGAACCACAAAGTTCGCGGACCCACTTGTTTTGATTTCAACAGGGACGCTATTCATACCCATATCAAAGGCAGAAACGGGACAGTTCATCTCAATATCGCCTTCACAAACGGGGTCAAAAATCAGTTTGCCAAGAAATTGCCTTGCCGAAAGCGAAGACATAGGCTGAATCATTGGGATAGAAACGCAGTCCTGATTATGATGTCGTTCACGGGCAAAACGGATTGCCCAGAATTCGCCCGGTTCGGGAGCGGTGGCATTATCAAAAGCGGCATAAGGAAGTTTTAATTCAACTATCCACTTATCCTCATGACGTGAACTTTTTGCAAGAAAGCCTTCGCCGTTCCAACTTTTATTTCCGTCTTTTGCGTCATAAATTGAGCAAAGAGCATTAACTACTATATGATAATAAAGTCCGGGGCGGCCTGTAAGGTCAATTATAAGTTCTAAGCAGTCATCACTATAAATGCCTAAATCGTGTTGGTCAAACTGAGCAACAAGATGCTCCATATCAGGCTCATGCATTACGGCACCGATATAAAGAGCGGTTGGCGAATACAGAACGCGGACGTCTGTTTTAGGTCCAAGAGGTGCTTTAGTTGATCTATTAAGCATTTCGGGAATTAAAACGGCATTTTCCCAAGCGCTGTCGCCAAGGTTTCCGTCCATTTCAACCTCGCGCTTTAATCCTGCGGCGTGAAATTCAACAGGCTCCAAGGTTGACTCAAGTCCTGCAGGCTCGCATTGAGCCGGTATAGGCTCAAAACCGATATCCAAAGACTCATCTTGAAGTTCAGGACAGCCATTTGATAATATTTTTTCCATAGTTTACACACCCTTTGAAATATATTATTATTTTAAATCAACACATAAAGGAAAATTGCAACAAACTGCAATACCGAACCCAGCACTACAAAAATATGAAAGACAGAATGCATATATCTTACGGTCTTTTTACCTGCAATACCGTAAAGCACTGCACCAACGGTGTAAGCAATACCGCCTGCCAAAAGCCACATAAAACCGCTAAAACCAATAGCATCAACCGCGGCTTTGCCCGTTAGGATTATGCACCAACCTTGAGCCAGATAGCATATAATCGAAAAAACATTATACTTTTTAAGGTCAATAGCATTAAGGGTTATACCTAAAGCCGAAACGCCCCACACAACCCCAAAAACCGTCCAACCGAGCGCGGTGTTATATTCCCTCAACGAAGCCAGCGCTATAGGGGTGTATGTTCCCGAAATAAGTATAAATACAGAGCAGTGGTCTATCACCTGCATAACCTTTTTGGCAATTGGAGGTTTTAGTCCGTGATAAACACTTGAAACGGTGTAAAGAATTATCATTGAAAAACCGTATATAAAAGAGCCGACTATTTGGTAGGCATCGTGGTTTAAAAATGACTTGATTATACAAAGCGCGCATATAACAACACCTGCGCCACCACCTACAATATGGCTCACCATATTGAAAATTTCCTCCCCTCTGGTATAATCGGGAAGACGGCGGTCAATTAATTTTGTTCTTTTCATTTTTTGCCTCATTTTCAAATTCTACAAAAGATAGATTTTTGGGTGAAAATTACCCCAAAATTCATTAGATTATACAAAAAAATTTTATGTCGAAAATTGTAAAATCGATTTACATAAATTCATTCACTAAAATACTCTTTATGGTGAGTTATCCAACTTATCAACATACTTTTCCACCAAAAACAGCCCTTTAAACCTCAATTTTATGAGGACAAGCCTCAAAAACGGTGGATAACTTAGTGGATAATGTGGATAACTTTTATGGTTGTCCCAGTTTACATAACAACGATTTTTGGAGTATTTTTTCGTTTCAGCGTCCCAAAAGTTTGTTCATAATCTGGGGCCCGTGTTCTACAAAATTTCCTGTAGACTCGGCCGCATTTTCGGTAAAACTTTTTACTCCCTCTAACGCATTTTCGCTGTCAAAAATCAAATACGGTACAGGTTTATTAGAGTGGGTTTTAGTTTCAAGCGGAGTTGGGTGGTCGGGCATAATAAGTATGCGATAACTATCCCCACAACCCTCAAGATACTCTAACATAGGTTTAAGGGAAAGGCTGTCTATAAGTTCAATAGCCTTTACCTTGTTTTCGGCTTCACCTCTGTGACCGCATTCATCAGGCGCTTCAAAGTGAAGATAAACCAAATCCGTTCCCTCTTTAAAAGCGTCTATACCTGCCTTTGTCTTAGCGGCAAAATCGGTATCTATGTAACCAGTAGCGCCTTTAACGTCGGGAGTTTTTGTTCCTGCGCAAATGCCAATGCCTTTTAACAGGTCAACTGCGCTTATTATTGCCGCGCTAACCCCATTTTTAGCCTTAAAGTTTTCGAGTACGGGTTTTCTGCCCTCGCCCCAAAGCCAAATTGAATTAGCCTCGTTTTTACCCTCGCTTCTGCGCTTTAAATTTACGGGATGGTCTTTTAGTATATCATAACTTTTTTTCATAAGTTCTATTAAAGGTGCTGCGTTTTCGCTACGGCTTAAATATTCGCCTACTACCCTGCCGCTTATATCGTGAGGCGGAGTCATTTCACCAAGGTCGGTAGTTCCGTTAGCAACCACTAAGCAGTGGCGGTAACTAACGCCGCCGTAAAACTTATAAATCTCGTTACCGAGTTTTTCTTCAACCGTTTTAATAATTTCGTGAGCCTCTTCGGTAGAGATATCCCCCGCGCAATAATCAACCATTGTTTTATCGGAATAATTTTCTTCACCCGATAAAGTAACAATATTGCAACGGAGCGCAACATCAGTGTCTTTAAGGTCAACGCCAATGGATGCCGCCTCTAAAGGAGAACGTCCCGTATAGCAAACAAACGGGTCATAACCCAGAACCGAAAGATTAGCAACATCACTACCGGGTTTTAAGCCGTCAGCAACAGTTCTGCACATACCAACCTCTGCTTTTTGGGAAAGCCTATCCATAAAAGGCTTGTTTGCCAGTTCCATAGGTGTTTTTCCGTTTAAAAATTTTTCGTTGTGGGTGTCTGCCATACCGTCACAAAGTAAAACCAAATATTTCATTTTTTAAACCTCTTTACTCTCAGGATATAAACATTATACTCTTTAAATTTCTTAAAGTAAAGTAATTACTTAATTTTTAACTCTACTTTGCTTGAAATTAACTCTACTATCTGTTAAGATAAATTAGAGTATTAAAAAAAGGAATGTTAGCGTGAAAGATATAACTAAAGGGGAAATTTTAGCCCCCGTTGGAAACAGAGAAATGCTTTTAGCCGCCGTGCGTAGCGGCGCAGATGCGGTATACTTGGGCGCAAAGGATTTTTCTGCCCGAAAAAACGCCGAAAACTTTAGCGACACTGAACTTGAAAACGCAATTAAATACTGCCATATAAGAGGGGTGCGGGTGTACCTCACCCTAAACACGCTTATTAAGGAAAACGAATTGGGCGCGGCATTTGATTTGGCGCAAAGGGCTTATAACTTGGGGGTTGACGGTATTATCGTTCAGGATTTAGGTCTTGCGCGTATTCTGCACGAAAAAATACCCCAACTGCCGCTTCACGCTTCTACACAGATGTCGGTACATTCGCCGTCGGCTTTACCGATTTTAAAGAGTTTAGGCTTCTGTCAGGTAGTCGCCGCGAGAGAAATGTCAAAAGAAGAACTTTCCGCCCTTTGCAAAACCGCTAAAGAACTTGGTATAACCGTAGAGGTTTTTGTTCACGGCGCGCTTTGTATGTCCGTGTCGGGACAGTGTTTACTTTCGGCATTTTTAGGTTCAAGAAGCGGCAACCGCGGTCTTTGCGCAGGTCCTTGCCGACTGCCCTTTAAAGTGCCCAACGGCACAGGTTATGAAGTCGGATCGTAGCCATGTCGTTCTGTGTGCCAAGGAGTTGGGGA
>JAZQHI010000010.1:0-12853 GCA_045540535.1 Acutalibacteraceae bacterium
CCTAAGCCCGCTTGGCCTCCGACTTCTGGTATTATATAAATGATAGTGGTTATATGGTATCGAACTGTTGGAAGCAAGACTCTAATGGTTGGTGCTATTTAGGAGCAAGCGGCAGAATGGTAACAAATGCTTGGGTAAACGACACTAACGGTTCTTGCTGGCTAGATTCTAACGGTTATTGGAACGGCGTTTACGCGTAAAAAAATTATATTTTTTCAAAAAGGCCCCCTTGTGTAAAGGGGGCTGTCAAAACTTTTGTTTTGACTGGGGGGATTGTTTGATATTTTATTGGAACAAATATTATACTGCTTTTTTGACAATCCCTCCGTCTTTGCATTTAAAACAAAAATTTAAGGCAGTGGTGAAGAAAAAATCTTCGTCACTGCCTTTTGTTATCCGAATTTTTTTGAATCGCTATATTTGTCTATAACTTTTTTAATATTATTGTTTTTGTGGCTTAAAAGCCATTTAAAAACTTCAGGGTTGGAATATGTATCAGACCAAGCATCGTGTGCGTTTTTGGGGTAAATGGTAAGTTTAGCGTTTCCGCCGTTTCGGTTTACTGAATTTACCATTTTTTCAGATTCTTGGGGCAAAACGGTTGCATCTTTACCGCCGTGAAAAGCCCAAACGGGAATATTAACAAGTCGAGATGCATTCCAATACATACCTCCGCCGCAAATAGGTACTATTGCCGCAAAATATTCGGGACAACTCATTGCGAGTTGCCAAGTGGCATATCCGCCCATACTAGCACCAATTAAATAAATTCTTTCGACATCGGTAAAGTTAGATTTGGTTACTCTTATAACAAGTTCTTTAAGGTCATTCCACAAATCAAACCAAGTGTTTTCTGAACAAAGCGGTGCTACAGTTATAAACGGAAAATCTTCTAACTTTTCGGTTAACAAGAAGTAAGGATTTTGAAACAAAAGTTCAATATTTTTACCTCTTGTTCCGGCACCGTGAAGAAAAAGTAATACGGGGTATTTTTTAGTTTTATCGAAATTTTCGGGATATTTAATTAAATACTGCAAATTATTATGCTGATGTTTTTCAATGTTCATACATAATATTCCTCACAAATTCAAAAAATTTAAAATATCAGCCATAACTTCATCTTTACAAGTATCGTTAAGAATTTCGTGGCGGCAATCGGGGTAGAGTTTTAAATTTGCATCAGCGCCGACATTTAAAAGGTCGCGATAAACCTGTTTTACGCCTTTGCCGTAATTACCAACGGGGTCACATTCGCCCGATATTAAAAGAATAGGTAATGTTTTACTAATATCTTTATACCACTTTTTTTCGTTACAAACGGAATTTAGTTTAACAAGGTCATGCATAGCGGAAACTGTAAAGGAGAAAGTGCAGAATTTATCGTTAGCATATTTTTCGATAATGGCTTTGTCCTTTGTAAGCCAGTTGTATTTTGAACTGCCATCAAAACGTTTATTATAAGCACCGAAAGCCATATTAATTAAAAATTTGGATATATATTTTTCGCCTTTTACCGATTTTATTATATCGGCAATAATAAGACCAATGTTTGAAAGCGGATTTTTACCGCCTGTGCCGCAAATAATTAATTTTTCATAAAGTTCATTAAAACTTACCGCGGCGAGTCTTGCAATAAAAGAACCCATAGAATGACCCATTAAGTAAAACGGTTTATCGGGATAAAGGTGTTTTACTGCAAGGGCAAAAGCCTCAACATCATTTACAAGATATTTCCAGCCGTCTTTATTGGCAATAAATCCAAGTTCGCTATCGTCCTTAGCGGTTTTGCCGTGACCTAAGTTATCGTACCCAAAAGCAACATATCCGGCTTCCGCTAAAAATGAAAATAACGGTTCATAACGCCCGATATGCTCTGTCATACCGTGAACAAGATGTAAGACACCCTTAATTTCACCGTCGGGAATATAAATTCTGCCAACTAGCGTGTGGATATTATCGGTACTTTTAACTGTTAGTTCTTTTATTTCAAATGACACATTTGTCACCCCTTGGAAAAGGTTTTATTAACGGCATTTTTCCAACCGTTTAAAAGTTCGGTTCGGTTATCATTACTAATTTCAGGCGCAAATTCGGTCGAAGTGATTTTTAGTTTTAAAAGGTCCTCTTTTTTATTCCAAAATCCAACTGAAAGACCTGCCAGAAAAGCGGCACCCAAAGCGGTGGCTTCGGAATTAGAGGGACGTGAAATTTCACAATCGGAAATATCTGCCTGAAACTGCATTAAAAAGTTATTAGCAGCAGCGCCGCCGTCAACTTTCATAGAAGTTATCTTAATTTCACTGTCTGCCGACATGGCGGTAAGCAAATCGTTAGTCTGATAAGCGATTGATTCGAGAGCCGCTCGCACGATATGTTTTTTATTACTGCCGCGGGTCAGTCCGCAAATAGTACCTCTTGCGTACATATCCCAATAAGGCGCGCCAAGTCCTGCAAAAGCGGGGACAATGTAAACACCGCCGTTAGTACCTGCTTCTAATGCGTAGCGTTCGCTATCAGCGGATTTTTTAAGTAGCCCTAATTCATCGCGCAACCACTGTATAACTGCACCGCCTACGAAAACGCTACCCTCTAAAACATATTGCGGTTGTTCGTTTTCACTAAAAGCGGAAATTGTGGTAATAAGTCCGTTTTTACTGGAAACAGCAGTAACACCTGTGTTCATAAGCAAAAAGCAACCTGTACCGTATGTATTTTTTATTTCGCCCGAATTGAAACAACGTTGACCGAAAAGTGCGGCTTGTTGGTCGCCTGCAATACCCGAAACTGCAATATTTTCGCCTAAAATATTGATTTTGCCGTAAATCTCACTGCTTGACTTGACTTGGGGCATCATAATTTTTGGAATTCCAAAAATATTTAAAAGTTTATCATCCCAACAAAGTTTATGGATATCAAAAAGCATAGTTCTTGAAGCATTTGTATAATCAGTTACGTGAATTTTACCGCCCGACAGTTTCCAAATAAGCCAAGTATCAACCGTGCCGAAAAGCAATTCGCCGTTTTGAGCCTTTTCGCGAGCGCCGTCAACATTATCAAGTATCCATTTAATTTTGGTGGCGCTGAAATAAGCGTCAATCGGAAGACCCGTGGTTTCTTTTATATATTCTTCGTAACCGTCCGCCTTTAGTTGTTCGCAAATATCCGCAGTTCTTCTGCACTGCCAGACAATAGCGTTATAAATCGGTTTGCCTGTTTTCTTTTCCCAAACGATAGTGGTTTCGCGCTGGTTTGTGATACCTACTGCCGCGATTTGAGAAGGTTCTGCACCGATTTTTGCAATTGCTTCTGTAAGAGCCGAATACTGTGCCGAATAAATTTCTAAAGGGTCGTGCTCAACATAAGCCTCTTTAGGATAAATCTGTGTGAATTCATGTTGGCTTACAGATACCGCATTTGCATCTTTATCAAACAAAATAGCGCGTGCGCTTGTTGTGCCCTCATCTAAGGCTAAAATATATTTTTTCATATCTTCACCCTCGGAACGCGGGCAGAAACACCGCATACAATTTCGTAATTTATTGTGTCACTAAGTTCGGCTAAAATATCAGCCGAGAGTTCTTTACCAAAAAGTATTACCTCGTCGCCCATTTTAACGTCCTTAATATCGCTTACGTCAACGGTCATCTGATCCATACAAACTCTGCCTAAAATGTTGGCTTTTTTACCGTTAATTATTACATAAGCCTTATTTGAAAGTCTTCTTGGATAACCGTCAGCATAGCCGGCGGAAATAGTAGCAACCGTCATTTTTTTATCGGCTTTAAAAGTGTTGCCGTAACTTACTGTGTTGCCTTTTTCTATTTCTTTAACCATACTAACAACCGATTTAAAGGTCATAACAGGTTTAAAACCGCACTCAAATTCCTTAGCAGAGGAGGGGTTAAGTCCGTATAAAACAATACCGGGTCGGCAAATGTTAAGGTGTTTATCGCTATCTTTAACAGTAGCCGCCGAATTGCAACAGTGACAAATTTTAAAAGTTATTCCGTTGGCTTTAAACTTTTCAATGGCATTTATAAAACGGTTATACTGGATATTGGTAAAACCGTCATCACAGTCGTCACTTCTGTCAGACAAAGAAAAGTGTGTAAAAACGCCCTCAGCGTTAAGATTAGGCAGTTTAATTGCCGCTATGCCTGATTCAACACCCTTTAAACTTTCGTCCCTACAGTCAAATCCTAAACGCGACATACCTGTGTCTAGTTTAATATGTACATTAATAACAACATTATTTTTAACCGCCCAATTTGATAGTGCGGTTGCATATTCGTAAGAAAAAACGCACTGAGTAATATTATTATCGTATAACTCTTTAGCGTATTCGGCAGGTGTATAACCTAAAATCAAAATAGGTTTTTTAATATTTAAATTTCTAAGATTAAGTGCTTCGGTTATGTTAGAAACTGCAAAACCATCAGCACCGTTTTGGTCCAGAATCGGCGCTACAATACCAACCTCGTGACCGTAAGCATTGGCTTTTACCACCGCCATAATTTTACTGCCACCTGTTTTTTCTTTAATTGTTTTAATATTATGTACAAGGGCGTCACTATCAATTTCTGCCCAAGTTCTGTGTAAAAATTCCATTAATATACACCTTTTTTATCTTGATGATGCGGCATTGAGTTTTCGGTTTACAAAATCTGCAAAGGGGATAAATATCATACTGATAACCAACCATATTACAGAATAAAGTGCGCAAATCTGACCAAATAGGTTAAATGGTAATTTACTGTAATCCCAGACATTTTTCTTTAATATTATATTAAATATTAAGCCAAATATAAACTCAACTGCGGTTATAAAACCGCTGCCGATAATACCTTTTATAAAAAGCGAGGTGTTTTTAAACATTTCGCTGATTTTTGCAAAAAACATAAAACAAATACCGCCTGCCGCGAACATTGACCAATGGGTATAACCGCGCCAGAGTATTTCAAGCATACAGTAACCTGATGCCCCTAATGAAAATAGAATAATATTGTTTTTACGTTTTTTCATAAACTCACCCAAAGGTAGTTTGGGTGGCTTTTTAATGTTTATACATTAAATCTGAAAAGAACGATGTCACCGTCATTCATAACATATTCTTTACCTTCGCTTCTTACAAGACCTTTTTCCTTGGCGGTAACCATATTTCCGTCGCAATCCATAAAGTCCTTATAAGCGATAACTTCTGCACGGATAAAGCCGCGTTCAAAGTCGGTGTGAATTTTGCCTGCCGCCTGAGGCGCTTTTGTGCCGTTTGTTATAGTCCAAGCACGCACTTCGTCCTTACCTGCAGTTAAAAACGAAATTAAACCTAAAAGGGAATAGCAGGTCTGAATCATACGATCAAGACCTGAACGTTCAAGCCCTAATTCTTCTAAGAACATAACTTTTTCTTCATCGTTAAGACCTGAAATTTCCGCCTCTAAAGCCGCACAAATAGGGAGAATTTCCGCCTTTTCGCGCTCGGCGATAACCTTTACCTTTTTGAAATTGGCGTTATCTTCTATTCCGCTTGAAAAATCATCCTCACTCATATTACAAGCGTATATTACGGGTTTAGAGGAAAGAAGTGCAGTTGTATTAATAATTTCAATTTCCGATTCGTCCGTAATTTCTACAGAACGTGCAGGAAGACCGTTTTCAAGGTGGGAAATAAGCCTTTTAAGAAAATCAACTTCACCCTGCATTTTTTTGTCACCCTTTAAGGCTTTGGTTGCTCTGTCAAGGCGGCGCTGAACCATTTCAATATCAGAAAAAATAAGTTCAAGATTAATCGTTTCAATATCTCTTTCAGGGTCTACCGAACCCTCAACGTGAATAATATCGTCACTTTCAAAGCAACGTACAACGTGTACAATAGCGTCAACTTCGCGGATATTACTTAAAAATTTATTTCCAAGGCCTTCACCTTTAGAGGCACCTTTAACAAGACCAGCAATGTCAACAAATTCAATAACTGCAGGGGTGAATTTATTTGGATTATAAATCTCTGCCAACTTTTCAAGTCTTTCATCAGGCACACTTACCATGCCAACGTTCGGTTCAATTGTGCAGAAAGGGTAGTTAGCCGATTGAGCACCTGCGTTTGTTATTGCGTTAAATAGTGTTGATTTACCAACATTGGGAAGTCCCACCATACCAAGTTTCATTTAAAATTACATCCTTTAATATTTGTTTTTATACAATTATATAACTTTCGTATAATATTATCAAGAAAAAACTTATAATTTACTATAAAAACCTTTGATTTTCCAGAAGAAGTGTTGTATAATTAAAATGCAATTTTGTATCTCGATGAGGAGGTAATGCTTTGCGTACTAATTTTAGTGTTGCTTTAAGCAGAATTATTAAGGAATTCTCACTTGAAATTTTAACTTTGCCTCAGAATGCGGACGAAATTATGATTTCTTCTGCCGAAATTAACCGTCCCGGTCTTCAAATGGCGGGTTATTTCGAGTTTTTTGATGAAAAAAGAATTCAGATTATCGGCAAAAGTGAAGAAAGTTTTTTGGGACGCTTTACTGACGAAAAGGCAGAAAAACGTTTGCGCGAGTTGTTTTCAAGAAAACCTGCGGCGGTAGTTATTTGCCGTGATTTGCAAATTGGTGATTTGTATCTTCAGATAGCCGAAGAATACGGTGTGCCGCTACTGCGCTCAAAAGAATCCACCTCCGATTTTACATCGGCACTGATTGCTTTTTTAAATCTTCACTTAGCACCTCGTGTTACACAGCACGGTGTTTTGGTAGAGGTTTACGGTGAGGGAATTTTGCTTTTAGGTGAAAGCGGAGTCGGTAAGAGCGAAACTGCGATTGAACTTGTAAAAAGAGGTCACCGTTTAATAGCCGATGATGCGGTTGAAATCAGACGTGTTTCAAACAAATCTCTTGTTGGTACTGCCCCTGATAATATAAGGCATTTTATTGAACTGCGCGGCATAGGAATTATAAATGCAAGCCGTATTTTTGGTGCGGGTTCGGTAAAACTAACAGAAAAAATTGACCTTGTAATTAATCTTGAGCAGTGGGATATTAATAAAGTGTATGACAGAATGGGTCTTGAAAATCAGACAACGGAAATTCTTGAACTTTCAATTCCTTCCCTTACTATCCCTGTAAAACCAGGTAGAAATCTTGCGGTTATAATCGAGGTTGCGGCTATGAACAGCCGTCAGAAAAAACTTGGTTACAACGCGGCTGAGGATTTGTTAAAACGTCTTGGTATGTCGGACGATGAAACAGTAAACGATTCAGAAAATACACCTGTTAATCCATTTTAACGGTAAAATATAAGGAGTTTTTAAAAATGTACAAATTAGGTATTGATTTAGGCGGAACAAACATTGTAGCAGGTGTTGTTGACGAGAATTACAAAATTATTGCTACTGCGAAAAGAAAAACTAATTGTCCAAGACCTGCAGAAGAAATCATTGACGATATGGCAGCGGTTGCTTTAGAAGTTATCGAAAAAGCAGGTCTTAAAAAGGAAGATATCGAAGCGGCAGGTGTAGGTTCACCAGGTGCTATTGACCCTAATAACGGAGTTGTTTGTTTTGCAAATAACCTTGGATTTTTCAATGTTCCTATGGCTTCTATGCTTAAAGAGCGTACGGGTATAGATTTTTACCTTGAAAATGATGCTAATGCTGCGGCTTACGGTGAATTTGTTGCAGGCGCAGGTCAAGGCACAAAAGATTTTGTTATGATTACATTGGGCACAGGCGTTGGCGGCGGTATCATTATCGGCGGAAAACTTTATTCGGGTTCTAACTATGCAGGTGCAGAACTTGGTCACATGGTAATTTGTATGGACGGTGAAATGTGCGGTTGCGGAAGACAGGGTTGTTGGGAATCCTATGCATCGGCTACTGCTCTTATCCGTCAGACAAAGCAGGCAATGATTAAATATCCTAATACAATTATGTGGCAGATGTGCAATAAAGATATCAATGCCGTTAACGGAAGAACTGCTTTTGATGCTATGCGTCAAGGTGACGATGCAGGTAAATTAGTTGTTGATAAATATATTTACTATATTTCGGTTGGTATTGCAAACTGCATTAACATTTTCCAACCTGAAATTATTTGTATCGGCGGCGGTGTTTCTAATGAGGGCGATAACCTTACCGAACCGATTAAAAAGTATGTTGAGGGTGACGATTACGCTCGTAACGTTACTAATAAATCAAAAATTAAAACTGCTACTCTTGGCAACGATGCAGGCATTATAGGCGCGGCATATATCTGTAATTTATATAAATAATTTAAAATTAAGGGGTCGGCTATGAAATTAAAGGCTTTTGAGGAATTTTGTGTTAAAGAAAAAATTGAATATAAATCCCTTGAGCCTATGTGCAATCACACAAGTTTTAAAATAGGCGGCCCTGCTGATATTTTTGTAAATATTGGTGAAACCGATAAACTTAAAAAGGCTGTTTTAAAATTAAAGGAACTTGATTTGCCTTATTTCATTATTGGTAAGGGTTCTAATCTTTTAGTGTCCGATAAGGGTATCGATGGTGTTGTAATTTCACTTGCGCATTTTGACAGTATTGAGGTATCTGGCGATGTTATTTCTGCAGGGGCAGGGGCTTCTTTAGCGGCAGTTTGTGTTGCGGCGGCTAATAATTCGCTCACAGGGCTCGAATTCGCTTACGGTATACCTGCCTCGGTTGGCGGCGCACTTTTTATGAATGCGGGCGCTTACGGCGGTGAAATGGCAGATGCAGTTATTTCTGCGGAATATGTGTCAGAGGAGGGCGAAGTTGGTGAAATTTCGCTTTCAGAGATGCAACTCGGTTACAGAACAAGCATATTTAAAAACAGTAAGAAAATTATTACAAAAGTTAATTTTAAACTAAAAAAGGGTGACAGTGCGGAAATACGTGCCGCTATGGATGATTTTTTGTCACGCAGAAAATCAAAGCAACCTTTGGAATTTCCAAGTGCAGGCAGTACCTTTAAACGTCCTGTGGGTTATTTTGCAGGTGCGCTTATTGAAAAAAACAATTTAAAAGGTTTTTCTATCGGTGGAGCAGAGGTTAGTTCTAAACACGCAGGTTTTGTTATCAATAGCGGTAACGCTACTTGTGAGGATGTTAAAAAACTTATGCAGCATATAAGAGATACTGTTTTAAAATCGGATAATGTTGAACTTCATCCCGAAGTAATTTTTGTTGGAAGAGAGTAGAAAACTGCTATAAAAAGGTGTGTAATATGTCTTTTTGTGTTGAAGTTAAAAATGAATTAATCGCTATAAGACCGTCTGGTTGCTGTAAGCCGTCATTAGTATACGGTTTTATGCTCTATGGCAGGTCTTTTTCTTTAAAAAGCATATGTCTTCAAACCGCTAACGAAAATGTTGCTAAGGCTTACTGCGATTTGATATATTCGGTTTACAAAATCAAACCCGAAATTAAGCGCGGCGGCAGCGCAAGACCTACATATAAAGCAGATATTGTTTCCGAAGCGGATAGACTTAAAATTTTGGCAACTGTGGATTTTGGTGTTAGTGAAACTGTTATTGACAGGTCTTTTTTTGTAAGGGAATGTTGTGCGCCAAGTTTTATAAGAGGGGCTTTTTTGGCATGCGGTAATATTAATGACCCCGAAAAAGAATACCGCGCCGAATTTAATGTTAAAAATGAAAAGTTGGCTTTAGAACTTAAAGAACTTTTGGAAAATTACGGTATTAATATGAAAATATCAAAGCGGACAAGCGGTTTTCAACTTTACGCTAAGGACAGTAATACCGTAGAAGATTTACTAACATTAATGGGTGCTGCTAAAAAAACACTTGATATTATTGATACTAAAATTCTAAAAGGTG
This sequence comes from Acutalibacteraceae bacterium, assembly GCA_045540535.1. Classification (GTDB taxonomy): domain Bacteria; phylum Bacillota; class Clostridia; order Oscillospirales; family Acutalibacteraceae; genus UBA737. The sequence goes on from JAZQHI010000010.1 coordinate 9,841, forward strand.
TTAAGAATAATATTAACCGCAAAGGCAATTTTGACAGTGCTAATATTTCAAAAACGGTTGAGGCTTCTATCAAACAAAGAACCGCGATTGAATATCTCGAAAGGGCGGACAGGCTTTACAGTTTGCCGCAAGAACTTCTTGATGCGGCGTTGTTAAGACGTGATAACCCTAATTCCACACTTAAAGAACTTTGCTCAATTTCAAACACACCGCTTACGGTTTCGGGTCTTAATCATAGACTTAACAAAATTATAGAAATATGTAACGAAATGAAACGAAACAAAATAAAATAAAAAAATTACAAATTTTGAATGGGAGGTATGGCTATGGATTTTGCTCATTTGCATGTGCATACTGAATACAGTTTGCTTGACGGCTGTTGCCGTATAAAACAACTTATCGACCGCGCGGCAGAACTAGGTCAAAAAAGCATTGCCATAACCGACCACGGTGTTATGTACGGCGTAATCGATTTTTATAAATACGCTAAATCCAAAGGGGTTAAGGCGATAGTTGGTTGCGAGGTTTATGTAGCGCCACGTAGCCGTTTTGACAAGCAAAAGGGTATTGATAACAATTATTCACATCTGGTTTTGCTTTGCAAGGATTATAACGGTTATAAAAACCTTATTAAAATGGTGTCGGCAGGTTTTACCGATGGCTTTTATTCAAAACCCCGTGTTGACCGCGAACTGCTTGAAAAGTATCACGAGGGGATTATTGCACTTTCTGCCTGCCTTGCAGGTGAGATACCGAAAAGACTGCTTAACAGTGATTATGACAAAGCCAAGGAAACGGCGCTTTGGTATAAAAATGTTTTCGGAGAAAATAATTATTTTTTAGAAATTCAAGACCATAATATAAGGGAACAGAAGTTAGTTAATCCCCAAATTATAAGACTTTCCAAAGAAACGGGAATACCGCTTGTTGCTACAAATGACGTGCACTATATTAATGCTGAAGATTACCGTATGCATAAAGTGCTTCTTTGTGTGCAAACGGGAACAACTGTTAATGACGAAAGCGCTTTGGAATTTAAAACAAACGAGTTTTATTTAAAAACTGCCGAACAAATGGCGGAAATTTTTGCAAGTACTCCCGAGGCAATTTCAAATTCGGTTAGAATTGCTGAGAGGTGCAATGTTGAATTTGAATTTGGCAAAATTAAATTACCGCGGTTTGATATTGGTGACTGTGACCATTTTGAATATTTTAAGCGCAAGTGCGAAGAAGGGTTGCACAGGATTTACGGCGAAAATCCCGAAAAGGCTGTTACCGACCGCTTGGATTATGAACTTTCGGTTATAAATAAAATGGGGTATGTTGACTATTATTTGATAGTAGCCGATTTTGTAAATTATGCTAAAAATCACGGCATACCCGTAGGACCAGGTAGAGGTTCGGGTGCTGCGAGTTTAGCCGCTTACTGCATTGGTATTACAGGTATAGACCCGTTAAAATACAATCTTTATTTTGAGCGTTTTTTAAATCCCGAAAGGGTTTCAATGCCTGATTTTGACATTGATTTTTGCTATGTTAACCGCCAAAAAGTAATAGATTACGTAATTGAAAAATACGGCACCGAAAGAGTATCCCAAATTGTTACTTTCGGTACAATGGCAGCGCGTGGTGCTGTACGCGATGTAGGACGGGCATTAGATATTCCTTACGCTGTTTGTGACCGCGTAGCAAAACTTGTGCCCCAATCGGTAGGGATGACCTTGTCGCGCGCGCTTGAGGGTTCGGCTGAACTTAAAGGACTTTATGAAAACGACCCTCAGATTAAGGAACTTATTGATATGTCCTTAAAACTTGAGGGTATGCCAAGGCACGCATCTACCCATGCGGCAGGTGTTGTAATTTCGGACAAGCCCGTTTCTGAATATGTACCGCTTTCTGTAAATGACGAAGCGGTTGTAACGCAGTATACAATGACAAGCCTTGAAGAATTGGGCCTTCTTAAAATGGACTTTTTGGGGCTCAGAAACTTAACTGTTATTGACGAGGCGCAAAAATATATCAGAAAAAACAATCCCGAATTTGATATTGAGAAAATTTCCCTTAACGATGAACCGACATATAATATGATGGGTAAGGGTCTTACAGACGGGGTATTTCAGTTTGAATCTGACGGTATGAAAAATGTGCTAAGGCAGTTTGGTCCGCACAGTATTGAAGATTTAACCGCTATACTTTCGCTTTACAGACCTGGTCCTATGGATTCAATACCCAAATATATTCACAACAAGCACAATCCACAGGATATAACCTATGATACACCCCTTTTAAAACCTATACTTGACGTAACCTACGGTTGCATTGTTTATCAGGAACAGGTAATGCAGGTGTTCAGAGCCTTAGCAGGATATTCATTAGGGCGCGCGGATATTGTAAGGCGCGCAATGGCTAAGAAAAAGCACGATGTAATGCGAAAAGAACGTGAATTTTTCCTATACGGTGAAAAGGACGAAAACGGCAATACAATAACCGAGGGTGCAATTGCGCGCGGAGTAAGCGAAGAGGCGGCCAGCCGAATTTTTGACGATATGTCAAGTTTTAGTTCCTATGCTTTTAATAAAGCGCACGCGGCAGCATATTCTTTTGTGGCTTATAGAACTGCTTATCTTAAATGCCATTATCCGTCCGAGTATTTTGCCGCTTTGATGACAAGTATGATGGATAGCGCAAGCAAAATTTCGCTTTATACCGCCGAGTGTAAGAAAAATGGGGTTAAGGTTTTGCCACCGTCGGTTAATTTCAGTGATAGCGGTTTCACGCCTGATGGTAAAACTATCCGTTTTGGACTTCTGGCGGTTAAGAATTTAGGTCTTGGAATTATTGAGAGGTTAATTTGCGAACGCGAGCAAAACGGAAAATATACCTCAATGTACGATTTTTGCTACCGTAATTATTCAAGAGAATTTAACCGTAAAGCACTTGAGGGCCTGATAAAAAGTGGCGCTTTAGACGGTTTAGAGGATAACCGCCGTCAAATGCTTTATAATATTGATGG
>JAZQHI010000011.1:0-2434 GCA_045540535.1 Acutalibacteraceae bacterium
CCTCCGACTTACCCTGATTACCGTTTAACAACGGTCACTCAACAAGACTCCAACAAGCCTTTCGCCATGATAACGGGGCACGCCGTAGCGACTTACTGTTATTTCTGCCGCTCTGCTCAGGAATGAGACTTGATACTGCACCACCCCATCGGCTTACACCAACCGCCGACTCTCTAAAGAAAATGTATGCAGAAAATAATTCCGTCAATGCATTTTAATGTAAGAATTATAACACCGCAAACCCGATTTGTCAACATTTTTATAAAAAATTTGTGTTCAATTCGGTGTATACATAAAAAAACTTCCGCCCTTGGCGGAAGTTTTATGCTTTTTATTTTTATGCTTTTCCTACAGAACCGAAAAGTTCCATCTTTTCTTTAACTGTTGCCTTAATAGCGGCAGTACCGTCAGCAAGAAGTTTTCTTGGGTCAAAGCCCTTGCCCTCAAGGTCCTTACCTGCTTCAATATACTTACGTGTAGCATCAGCAAAAGCCAACTGGCACTCGGTATTAACATTAATCTTAGAAACACCTAAAGAAATAGCCTTTTTAATCATATCAGCAGGGATACCTGTACCACCGTGAAGAACGAGAGGCATTGTACCTGTGAGTTTTTGAATGTCATCAAGGGTATCAAAACTAAGACCTGCCCAGTTTTCAGGATACTTACCGTGAATATTACCGATACCTGCTGCTAACATTGTAACACCTAAGTCAGCAATCATTTTGCACTCATTAGGGTCAGCAACTTCGCCGCTACCAATAACGCCGTCTTCCTCACCGCCGATTGCGCCAACTTCTGCCTCAATAGAAAGACCCTTTTCTTCGCAAATAGCAACTAATTCCTTAGTTTTAGCGATGTTTTCTTCAATCGGGTAATGTGAACCGTCAAACATAACTGACGAGAAGCCTGCTTCGATGCACTTCATAGCACCTTCGTAACTACCATGGTCAAGATGAAGAGCAACGGGAACGGTGATACCGAGTTCGTTAATCATACCGTTAACCATACCAACAATTGTGGTATAACCGCACATATATTTACCTGCGCCCTCAGATACACCGAGAATAACGGGTGACTTTAATTCTTCAGCAGTCTGAAGAACAGCCTTTGTCCATTCAAGGTTATTAATATTAAATTGACCTACGGCATATTTGCCTGCTTTTGCTTTATTAAGCATTTCTTTTGCGGAAACTAACATTTTTATTCCTCCATAGTTTTGTTTTTTCACTACAAGATATTGTATACCAAAAACGCGTTAAAATCAAGAATTATTTATTATCAAAAAATGTTTCTTAACTAAACTTGCGTTATTTATTAATCAATAGCCTTTGTCCAACCGAAAGTATCCTCAATTTTACCCCACTGAATACCTGTTAAAGTATCGTAAAGATGTTGAGTAACCTTACCGATTTCACCGTTATTGATAGTATATTTAACGTCTTTATAACAAAGTTCGCCTATAGGAGAAACAACTGCTGCCGTACCGCAACCCCAAGCCTCTTTAAGAGTACCGTTTTTGAGTGCTTCACCCAATTCATCAACACTTAAAAGTCTTTCGCTTACCTTGTAACCCTCTTTGCGTAAAACTTCGAGGCAGGACATACGGGTAATACCGGGAAGAATTGAACCAGTAAGCATGGGAGTTACGATTTCGTCACCAATCATGAACATAACGTTCATAGCGCCTACTTCTTCAATATACTTTCTTTCAACACCGTCAAGCCAGAGAACCTGACTGTAACCCTTTTGTTCTGCGCGCTCGCCTGCTCTGTTAGAAGCAGCATAGTTACCGCCGCATTTAGCGTAACCTGTACCGCCGCGAACTGCGCGGACATCCTCGTCTTCAATCATAATCTTAACAGGGTTAATGCCCTCTTTATAATAACTTCCAACAGGAGAAGCAATTATAACATAGGTAGCGTTATGAACCGCGTGAACACCTAAAGTTTCGTCATTACCGAACATAAACGGACGAAGATAGAGTGATGTGCCCTCAGCCGACGGGGTCCAATCCTTTTCCAAATCAACAAAAGTTGTAAGGATTTCCATAGCCATATCTTCGGGAATCTGAGGTAGGCACAAACGCTCTGCCGAACGGTTCATACGGCGGATATTTTCAATAGGTCTGAAAAGTTGAACCTTCCCGTCTGCGCGGCGGTAAGCCTTTAAGCCCTCAAAAATTTCAGAGCCGTAGTGAAGAACTGTAGATGCAGGATGCAAAGAAATATTTTCAAAAGGAACTATTCTTTGATTTGTCCAGCCTGTTTCGGAATTCCAATCCATCATAAACATATGGTCTGTAAAAATTTTACCGAAGCCTAAGGTCGAGCTATCAGGCTTTTCTTTTAAAACAGGAGCTTTTGTAATTTTAATTTCCATTTTTTAAAATCCTTTCATTATTAATTATAACAGTTTTTAAAAAAATTGCTCA
>JAZQHI010000012.1:0-7316 GCA_045540535.1 Acutalibacteraceae bacterium
TCTGTCAAGATCGATACCAAACGCGAAACCTGAATACTCTTCAGGGTCGATACCGCAACTGCGAAGAACATTGGGGTGAACCATGCCTGCACCCAAAATTTCTATCCAACCGCCGCCTTTACAAACGCGGCAACCTTTTCCGCCGCACTCTGAACAGGTAACATCAACCTCAACCGAAGGCTCTGTGAAAGGGAAGAATGAGGGACGGAATTTAACCTTGGTATCACTGCCGTAAATTTCGTGAGCAAATTCTTCTAGTACGCCTTTTAAGTCACACATAGTAATACCTTTATCTACAACAAGACCTTCAATTTGGTGGAAAACGGGGGAATGTGTAGCGTCCACTTCATCAGCGCGGAAAACGCGTCCTGGGCATATAACGCGGATAGGGGGCTTTCTGTTTTCCATAGTTCTTATCTGCGCGGCAGAAGTTTGTGTGCGCAATAAAATATTTTCTGCTAAATAGAAAGTATCCTGCATATCACGTGCGGGGTGGTCGGCAGGAACATTGAGGCATTCAAAATTATAATGGTCGGTCTCAACCTCAGGTCCGTCAACAACGTCAAATCCCATTGACTGAAAAATGTTAATCATATCGTCAAGCACAGTGTTAAGCGGGTGCAATTTGCCCGATTTCAACTCTTTTGCAGGCATTGTAATGTCAATGGTTTCTTCCTTTAACTTAGCCTCGATAGCGGCATTTTTAAGTTGTTCCTTCTTCTCGCCTATAAGTACTTCAAGTTCTTGTTTAGCCTCGTTAACCAAAGCACCCATTTTGGGGCGTTCTTCGGGCGAGAGTGAACCCATCTGTTTTAAAATGGCGGTAAGTTCGCCCTTTTTACCTAAATATTTTACCCTGATTTCTTCAATCTGGGCTTCATTCTGAGCATTGCTTATAGCATCCTTTGCGGCAATGCTGATAGAATTCAAAGTTTCTTTCATCTCAGTTTCTCCTTTAATAAAAATAAGCCCCGTCCTGAAAGACTAATCTTACAGGACGAAGCCAAAAAAATCTCCGCGGTACCACCCGTACTTTATGCTCAAAGAGCAAACACTCTTGCAACCTTTAACGGAGTTACCCGTCAGCACCTACTGTAATTTCAACGCCGCTGCTCAAAAGGGAACTTGGGCAAACACTTTTCTTACGTCCGATTTCAGCCTATGTCGAACGCTCTCTAAAAGCAGTTATTTGCTTACTTTTCTTTGTCATAGCATTTAACTCTAATATTTTACCACTAATGACAAATTTTTGCAAGTGTTTTTTAAACTGTTTTCTGTTTGTTTTTAGTGAAAATTGATTGACAACATTTTTTATTAATGTTATATTTAACTCGGTTAAGAAATCTGTATGATAGGATAGATAATATGGATAAAGGAATTTTTAAAACTGCAAAATGGATTGGCGGCGACAGGGAGTGTCAGTCACCGATTATAAAAAGGGAATTTGTAAACAACGGCATAACTAAGGCTACTCTTTATGTTACGGGACTTGGCTATTTTGATGCAAAAATTAATGGTGTCCCAGTTACTGCGGATAGACTTATTCCCGTTGCAAGCAACTATGAATACAGACCGTTAGAAAAATTTTATTATCCTTTAAATGATAATATTACCTTTAGGATTTATTACTATTCCTTTGATATTACTAATCTTTTGAAAGAGGGAGAAAACAGATTAACTATTCAACTCGGTAACGGTTGGTACAGGCAAAAGGAGAGAAACGCTGAGGGTGAAACCTGTTTTTCTGACGACCTTAAAACTATTTATAAATTGGAATTATCCAATTCAAGCGGTGTTAAAGAAATTTGTTCTGACGGAAGTGAAAAATACACCTATAGCGAGATAGTATATAACAACATTTTTATAGGCGAAATAATAGACCCTAATGCCGATTTAAAAACCGAAAGAAATGTAAAAGTTTTTCCCGATATTCAGTCAAACCTTACACTTGCAAAGGGTGTACCTGATAGAATAATAAGAAGTATTAATCCCCGATTTTTAGGGGTTGTAAACGGTAAAAAGATTTATGATGCTGGGGAGAATATAAGCGGTGTTGTAAGAGCAGAAATTTCGCAAGTAAAGGGCGAAAAGGTTGTTTTGAGGTTTGCTGAAAGATTAAAAAGTGATAATAGCCTCGATTTTCTTTCCACCGGAGCAGATTACAAAACTAATTCAGGACATCCTCAGATAATGACGGATGTATTTGTGTCGGACGGTAGTAAACGGTATTTTGAGCCTAAATTTGTGTGGCATACTTTTAGATATTTTGAGGTTGAGGGCGAAGTAGATAATCTTGAAGTGCTTGTAATCCATAGTAATACTGACATTACTTCAACATTTGAGAGTTCAAGTGAAGCGCTCAATTTTCTTTATGATGCATTTGTTAGAACCCAATTAATTAATATGCATGGCAGTTTTCCGTCGGATTGTCCTCACAGAGAGCGGCTTGGTTACACGGGTGACGGTCAGGTATGTTCTACTGCGGCAATGGTTACATTAGATAGCCGCGAATTTTATAGAAAATGGATTGATGATATTCTCGATTCGCAGGATATAATCAGCGGTCACAGTCAACACACAGCACCGTTTATGGGCGGTGGCGGCGGACCTGGTGGCTGGGGTTCGGCTATAGTTTTGGTGCCTTATTATTATTTCAAGCAATACGGCGAGACCGAAATGCTTAAAAAATGTTATTCGGCTATGTGTAAATGGGTGGAATATCTGAAAAAAAGCAGTGAAAACGGGCTTGTAGTAAAGGAAACGGATGAGGGTTGGTGCCTTGGCGAATGGAACACGCCCGAAAAGGTTAAAATTGCACCCGAATACATAAATTCTATTTATTTTATTAAGTTGTTAAAGATGATGGCGGATATTTCCTCTATTATAAATATGGATGAAAAAGCAGAGTATTTCAGGGAATTCGCCCAAAAGGTTACAAACGCTGTAAATGAAAACTTTTATAAAAACGGCTCATATTTTGACGGCGTTCAAGGCGCGGAAGCCTTTGCTTTATGGGCAGGAATTGCGGATGAAAACACCGTTCAAAGAATAGCGGAAAGATACGAAACTTTGGGTCGTTTTGATACGGGATTTTTAGGAACTGACGTACTTATGGAAGTTTTGTTTGATTACGGTTATCAAAATGTTGCGCTAAAACTTTTAGAAAACGAGGGCGACTGCTCATTCCTTAAAATGAAAAGAGCGGGCGCTACAACCCTTTGGGAATATTGGAGTGGCGGTAATTCTTGGGCGCATCCATTTTTAGGAGGTTGTACAAGACAGTTGTTTTCTTCCGTGTTAGGAATAACTCAGGAGTCAGATTCCTACGGCTATGAAAAAATTGTGATATCCCCCAAAATTCCTGATAATCTAAGATTTGCTAAGGGAAGCGTCAAAACCGTTAAAGGTGAAATCAGCGTAAGTTGGGAAAGAAACGAAAGCGCTATAAACTTTAAGGTTAAAATTCCAGATGGCGAAACGGGATTATTTAAGTATAATTCAAAGTCATATTTATTCAAAAATAAGTTGGATATTACTTTATAAACAAAAATCCGCATCTTTAAGATGCTGATTTTTCATATAGAAGTAAATTTATTTAATTGAAAAGACAACTCCGTCACAAGACGGTATATTTTCGGGGTCACCGCGATATATTTTATCGATTTGTTTGTTGTTTTGAAGTTTTAATCCCGATTTTTGTGGAATATTAGAATAGTTTATAAGCGTTACAATATTTCCGTTTTCGGTAACACCAACCATTTTGTTGTCTTTAATCACATTTTTAGTTTTAAGGATATCTTTTAAAATATATTCGTATATTCTATATGTATCACTGTCAAATGCATTATTTTTATTAAGCAACATTTCTTCTAACGGATAGTTTATAAAATACACTTTGCCTTTTCCGTAGTTATTAACCGTTATTATCGGGTCACCGTTTTGGTCGCTTGCTAATACAGAAGCGGTTATAGGTTCTAATTTTTGTTTTCTTTGCATTGAGTAGGGAATAGTATATCCGTTAAAATTAAAATTGCCGCTTTCGGTTATATCGGCTGTTTCAAGTACTGCCGAGCCTAAGAAATCTTCTCTTTCGGTAAAGAAACCGTTAAGGTTAGAAATATAAAGGATAGCGCCGTTAAAAACTTTTTGTTTTAAATCTTCGTAATATTCTTTATAAAACCATTGGTCACCATGGACAGAGGGTAAGAAATAAACAGGGCTTTCGGGTATCTTTTTATTTGGTGCTACATAGTTAAAGGTAACGCCTGCCTGCTTTCCGAGAATAAATGTCATATAGGCTATTCCCCAATGGTCCTGACCGCGTGAAAGCAACACTGTAGCGTCTGTCATGGGTTCTTCAATATCAATGGGTGTGTTTTCGAGCCAATTCGCAAACTCGCGCATTTCGTGAAGAAAAGGTTTTGGTTTTTGTTCGCGAGTGAACATACCGAGTTCACGTTCTAACATACTCCAACGGTAAGGCGGTTTTTCTAAATGACTTTGTTCATTCATACACCACCATAAAAGTCCACTGGCACCGTGTGCCCAGTTAGAAATAAGATTAAGGCGCATAAAATCTGCCGAAACGGAATCTTTACATATATTGGCGCCAAGAGTTCCTATTTCTTCTACAAGGCAAGGTTTACCGCCGATTTTACTGTAAAAAAAGTTTTCACAGGTCGCGTGCATAAGGGTGCGTATTGAATCTATAGGGTCTTTAAGGCAGTGGGGCACAAAATAAGGATAAGGGTGAGTAGTTAATATATCGGTACATTCGGCTTGATCGGATATCAGCCAATTGGCATTTTGAACTTTAAGACTGTGCATACCCGAAATTACAGGACGGCTTTGGTCCTCGGCTTTAATTGCATCCGAAATTAAAGCACTCCAAGCAAAAGCCGCGTGTGAAGATGGGGCGGATGACATACAGTTACATTCGTTACCCAAATCCCAAGCATAAATTTCTTTTCGTTCTTTAAATCTTCCTACAAAACCTTTAATAAAACGACGCTCAAAGCGCAAAGCCACAGGGTCGGTATATAAATTCTTTTCATAAAGTGCTGTAGGGATATAAAGTTTTCCGCTCATCCAACCAGTCAGTAAACCGACAATAAGTTTTAAACCGTATTTACCTGCAAGGTCACAAAATTTATCAAAACGGGAGAGCATTTCCTCGCTTAAAAAGTATTCATTTTCGGGTTCTTTTTCGCCCTCAAGCATATATTCGCAAATAGCACCCGCGTATGTAAATACGGGTATGACAGGCTGAAAATCACGCCAGTTAGGGAATACGCGCAAAGTGGTGAGATTATTTTCCTTTAAAAGTGCAAAATCTTTTTCTATTTGTGCCTCGTCCCAATCTCTCCACATATCAGCCCCTGCATTATAAGACCAATAATTGCAACCAATTAAGAATTCTTTCATTTATATCATCCTCGTTTCTGTAGTTATATTATAATATTGGACAACATTTTGCAAGTGTTTTTTATAATGATTGTAGTTTGTCGAAACGCTGAAAAGCGCTTCGACAATCCACTTTTATAGTGGATTTAGCAAAATTAATTATGCGCAACACTCATTGCAATGGGTTATAGATAAAGTTTCGACTAACTATAACCATTGTAATAAAAAATGACCCGAAATTAATCGGGTCAAATAATTATTTTATTATACCTGTAGAAGTTTCTTTTTGAATAACATCGTGAGCGCCGCCCTCAATAATACTTGTGGAAGAAACAAGGGTAAGTTTTGCCTTTTTCTGAAGTTCGGCAATAGTAAGAGCACCGCAGTTGCACATGGTTGATTTAACCTTGCTAAGCGATAAACTAACATTATCTTTAAGGCTTCCTGCATACGGAACGTAGGAGTCAACACCCTCTTCAAAAGAAAGTTTCTTATCACCGCCGAGGTCATATCTCTGCCAGTTACGAGCGCGGTTTGAACCCTCGCCCCAGTATTCTTTATAATAGTTGCCGTTAATAGCAATCTTGTTTGTTGGGCTTTCGTCAAAACGGGCAAAGTAACGGCCAAGCATCATAAAGTCCGCACCCATAGCAAGTGCTAAAGTTATATGATGGTCGTGAACGATACCGCCGTCAGAACAAACAGGAATATAAATGCCGGTCTTTTCAAAGTATTCGTCACGTGCAGCGCAAACATCAATAAGAGCAGTAGCCTGTCCGCGACCGATACCCTTGGTTTCACGAGTAATACAAATAGAACCGCCGCCTATACCAACCTTAATAAAGTCAGCGCCTGCTTCTGCAAGGAATAAGAAACCGTCACGGTCTACTACGTTACCTGCACCAACTTTAACACTGTCACCGTACTTTTCGCGGATAAACGCAATAGTTCTTGACTGCCATTCGCTAAAGCCCTCAGAAGAGTCAATACAAAGAACGTCAGCCCCGGCATTAATAAGGGCGGGAACACGTTCTTCATAGTCACGTGTATTAATACCTGCGCCTACAACATAGCGCTTTTCTTTATCGAGAAGTTCGTTAGGATTTGATTTGTGGGCATCATAGTCCTTACGGAAAACAAAATACTTTAAGTTTTGGTCTTTATCAATTATAGGAAGTGAATTGAGTTTATGGTCCCAGATAATGTCGTTTGCCATTTTAAGAGTAGTGCTATCATCCGCTACGATAAGGTCTTTAAAAGGAGTCATAAACTCACTTACTTTTGTGTTCGGGTCCATACGGCTTACGCGGTAGTCACGACCTGTTACAATACCTAAAAGTTTGCCGTTTGAAGTACCGTCCGAAGTAACGGCAACGGTTGAAAAACCATTTTTAGCCTTTAAATCCAAAATATCGGCTAAAGTATTGTTGGGAGTAACGTTTGAAGCGCTTACTACAAAGCCCGCTTTATAAGATTTTGCTCTTGCTACCATTGCAGCCTCGTCCTCAATAGATTGAGAACCGTATATAAAGGAAACGCCGCCCTCACGTGCTAAGGCAACTGCTAAACGTTCACCCGAAACCGACTGCATTATAGCAGAGGTCATAGGAATGTTCATAGAAATTGCAGGTTCTTCGCCTTTTTTGAACTTTACAAGCGGTGTTTTAAGACTTACGTTTGCGGGTACGCATTCTGAAGAAGAATACCCTGGAACTAATAAGTATTCATTAAAGGTATGAGAAACTTCGTTAAAATAATATGCCATTTCGTTTACTCCCTATCTAAATTATATTTTTATTATTATAATAGTCTTTTTGTCACTTGTCAACCTTTTAAAATTAATTATTAAACTTTGTACAAAAATTATTTTTATATGGGATTTAAACAGTAAAAAATGCTTGATAATTCAGGGG
>JAZQHI010000013.1:0-21392 GCA_045540535.1 Acutalibacteraceae bacterium
TGAACAAGTTGTTTCTTGGATTACTGATAGAATTGAGTATTTCCATAATAACGGTTGCCGCCTTTCTGACCATGCGCTTGAATATGTACCTTTTAGCCTTGGGGATGCCAAGTCAGTTTTTGAAAAAAGAGTTGGCGGCGAAAAATTGACCGACTGTGAAATAGATGCTTATAAAACTGCATTGCTTTCGGTTTGTGCTAAGGAGTTCAGCCGCCTTAACTGGACCATGCAGTTGCATATAGGCGCGCTTAGAAACAATAACACAAAAATGTTTAAATCTTTAGGCGCGGACACAGGTTTTGATTCAATAAACGACCTTGCAATTGCAGAAAAACTTTCTAAGTTTTTGGATAATCTTGAACAGAATGATATTTTGCCTAAAACTATACTTTATACCCTTAATCCTAAGGATAATTATGTTTTAGGAACAATGCTCGGCAATTTCCAAAAAGGTCCTGTGCCTGCAAAAATTCAGTTTGGTTCGGGTTGGTGGTTTAATGACAACCGTGACGGTATGGTAGCCCAGATGACCGCCCTTGCAAACCTTGGTTTGCTTGGTAAATTTGTTGGTATGCTTACCGATTCCCGTAGTTTTGTGTCCTACACCCGACACGAGTATTTCAGAAGAATACTTTGCAATATGTTAGGTCAGTGGGTAGAAGACGGCGAATATCCTGAAGATTATGAAAGTTTAAAAACTATAGTAGAGGGTATCTGCTATAAAAATGCTAAAGAATATTTTAATTTTTAAGAGGTGTAAATTATGGAAAAATTTGTTCCCGTAGTAGTTATTAAAGAAATCGGTGAAACCGATAAAATTTTAACCGCACTTAAAGCCAACGGCATTAACTGTGCTGAAATTACTTTCCGTACCGCTTGTGCTAAGGAAGCAATTGAGTACGCTTGCAAGAACTATCCCGATATGAGCATTGGTGCAGGTACTGTGATCAATGCTGAACAATGCGAGCAGGCTTTGGCAGCAGGTGCACAGTTTATTGTGTCGCCTGGTCTATCTGTAGCAGTTGCTAAAATCTGTAACGAGCGTAATATTCCTTATTATCCCGGTTGCGTTACTCCTACCGAAATTATGCAGGCGTTAGAACTTGGCATTACAACAGTTAAGTTTTTCCCTGCTAATGTTTACGGCGGTCTTAAAGCGCTTAAAGCCTTGTCTGCACCATTTCCGCAAATTAAGTTTATTCCAACAGGCGGTGTTGACAGAAGCAATATAGACGAGTTTTTGGCATTTGATAAAATTGCCGCTATTGGCGGAAGTTTCTTTGTAAAAGAAGCCTTAGATAAAATGGAGGGTAAATAAAATGAGAGTTGTAACTTTTGGCGAACTTATGTTAAGATTAGCCCCTAACGGCTATTACAGATTTTTTCAAAACGACCAAATGCAAGCCACTTTCGGCGGCGGTGAGGCTAATGTTGCAGTAAGCCTTGCTAATTACGGTCTTGATAGTGTTTATGTTACAAAGTTACCGAAACACGCTATCGGTCAAGCCGCAGTTGACAGTCTTCGTTATTTTGGCGTTGATACTTCTAAAATCGTTCGCGGCGGTGAAAGAGTAGGTATTTACTATCTTGAAAAAGGTGCTTCACAGCGCGGTTCTGTTTGTATTTATGACCGTAAATATTCTGCTATTCAGCAGGCTACAACCGCCGATTTTGATTGGGATAGCATTTTTGATGGTGCTGATTGGTTCCACTTTACAGGTATTACACCCGCTTTAGGTGAAAATGTTGTTGAAATTTGTAAAGAGGCTTGCAAGGCAGCAAAGGCACGGGGAGTGAAAATTTCCTGTGACCTTAATTACCGCGGTAAACTTTGGACCAGAGAAGAAGCCAACAAGGCTATGACCGAACTTTGCAAATATGTTGACGTTTGCATCTCTAACGAAGAGGATGCTAAGGATGTATTTGGCATTGAGGCAGAGGGTACTGATATCTACGGTGGCAAACTCAATCACGATGGTTATAAGAGCGTTGCTAAACAACTTGCCGATAAATTTGGTTTTGAAAAAGTTGCAATAACACTCAGAACCTCGATTTCTGCCAGTGATAACGATTGGGCAGGTATGCTTTACGACGGTGAAGATTACTATTTCTCAAAATCTTATCATTTGCACATTGTTGACCGCGTGGGCGGCGGTGATAGTTTCGGCGGCGGACTTATCTATTCATTATTAACAGGTAAATCTTCTAAAGATGCTATTGAGTTTGCAGTAGCGGCATCGGCTCTTAAACACAGTGTAGAGGGTGACTATAACCGAGTTTCAGTTGCTGAGGTTGAAAAACTTGCCGGCGGTGACGGTTCGGGTAGAGTTCAAAGATAATATTAAATTTTTAAGCGCTGAATGAAAGATTTCGGCGCTTTTTTATTGACAGTAATATCAATATTTGATATAATAAAATAAATATATTGGGGGTGTTATTTGTGAAGGCAGTTTTTATTGACCGTGACGGCACAATGGGCGGCGATTATTATGTTGAATATCCCGACGAGTATTATCATTATGACGGTACGCGCGAGGCCTTTGAAATTCTGAATAACAGCGGTTTTACCCCTATAATATTTACAAATCAATCTTGTATTGCAAGGGGTAAGGATAAGGGTTATAATTTCGCGGCAGAATTTGAGGATATTGGGGCGAAATACTGGTATATATGCCCTCATGACAATAAGGATA
Source organism: Acutalibacteraceae bacterium (assembly GCA_045540535.1). Lineage (GTDB taxonomy): Bacteria > Bacillota > Clostridia > Oscillospirales > Acutalibacteraceae > UBA737. The sequence continues at coordinate 2,694 of JAZQHI010000013.1, forward strand.
ACTGTAATTGCCGCAAGCCTAAAACAGGTCTTTTAGAGCAAGCCCAAAAGGATTTATCCCTTAATCTTAAAGAATGTTATGTAATTGGCGACCGTTGGAGTGATATGTCCGCGGGAGGAAAAATGGGTTGCAAACTGATTTTGGTAAAAACGGGCAGAGGCGAAGAATCCTTGGGTTCTGACCGCTCTAAATGGAGTGAATTTGAACCCGTATTCATTGCAAAAGATTTGAAAGAAGCGGCAATTTGGCTTAGTGGAGAAATGAAAAATGAAAAGTAATACCGAACTTCGTCAAAAAAGCATAAAAAAGGTTTTGTCGGTTATCAGAAACCGCGGTCCTGTTTCAAAACGCGAACTTCAAGTTATTACGGGTTTTAGTTGGGGTAATATTTCCTCAATTACTACTGAACTTTTAAATTATAATTATATAATGGTTTCGGGAAAGCAGGAAACCTTTGTCGGCAGGCGCCCCGAAATGTTTGATATCAACGAAAATGATAATTTTATTATCGGTGTTGATTTTAGCACAAAGGGGGTTTTGGCGGTACTTTGCGACCTTAGGGGCAGAGTGGTTTGCAAATTGGAAAAACAGTTTGAAATTAAAGAAAAGCAAGCCGCTTTAGACACCCTTTATTCAGTACTTAATGATATTATAAAGAAAAACAAAAATAAAAAGATTTTACATATTGCTGTTGCTATGCAGGGTGACGTTGACCACGAAAGCGGAATTTCGTTAAGAATAAGGAAGATTGAAGGTTGGAAAAACGTTCCCGTATGCCAACTTTTAGAAGAAAGATTTAATATTTCCGCTTTAATGCTTCACGACCCTGACTGTTTGCTATATACCGAAAAGTTTAATGGTAGTTTAAGTAGTGATGTTACTAATAACGCACTTTTACTTTCTATTACTAATCACGGTGTTGGCATTGCAGCACTAGTTGGCGGTAAAGTTTATATGGGTAACAGAGGAAAGACCTGTGAAATAGGGAATATGGTTGTTCCCGAGTTTTCTAAAAACGGTTATGATTTACTGCAAAATATTTTCTCATCATCTTGGGTAGGCGGTCAGTACAGTTCGGAAAATAATGGATTAACTGCTGCTGATGTTGCTGATTATGCGCGCGGGGGCGATAGTCGCGCAATTAAAATTTTTAACAATTTAGGCAATTCTTTAGGGGTTGCTCTTAATAACGCCAGTAATCTTTTTAATCCCGAAAAGGTTATACTTTACGGAAGTTTCTGTAAATTCAGCGATTGCTTTTTAGAAAACACAAAATCAAAACTTTCAGAACTAATGGGTGATGATAGCCCTGATATAGTGATTTCTGAATTTGATGATACTGCCGCGGCTATCGGTGCTTCGCTTTTTGCGGCAGATTTAGTTATTAAAGAACTGAAATTCACTTAATTACTCTGCCAAAATTTAATTGTAAATAAGGAATTTTTCCTTTATAAATAATTTTATCAAAAAATGATGTAACTTAGGAGGTTATATTATGAAAAAATTAAAAATCGGTTTAGTGGGAACAAGTCAGTTAAGTTTCCCGGGTAACAAAGAGGCGGCTTTTGCTGCTTGCGCTGATGCTATGAAAAAGGATTCAAAAACTATGGGATTTGACCTTGTAGTTTATCCCGAAACGGTTATCGTTCGCGAGGATGCTATTAAAGCGGTTGAGGCTATGGAAAACGAAAAGATTGATTTTCTGCTTGTTCAACATACTTCTTATTCCGCAGGTCAGTTAGCGCCTGTACTTGCAAAAATCAAAAATGCTAATGTTGGTTTTTGGGCAATTCCTGAGGGCGAGGCTATTGAAGGCGCAGTTCCTTTCAATTCGCTTTGCAGTATCAATATGCATATGGGTATAGTTGCTCATTACCTTAAAGATTATAAAATTAAGGTTAAATGGTTCTACGGCTATGGAGAGGATGCAGAATTTGTAAGACGTTTGCAAATTACTGTACGCGCTCTTACTGCTATTAAAAATCTTAAATCTTCAAGAATTGGTCTTGTTGGCGGTGTAGCACCCGGATTTAACGACCTTTATGATGATGAAAGAAACTTAAATAAACGTTTTGAGGGTATTTATTTTAACCGTTTGCATGAGTATTCAGAACTTAAAGACAAGGCTGAATCATACAGTTTTGATGAGATTAAGCCTATAATGGATAATATGGTTGCTTGCTCTTGCGGTTATTCTGATGAAGCGGCTAAAAAGACACTTGAAGTAAGCGCACGTTTTTATAAGGCATATAAAGAGTTTATTGCTGAAAACAATTACGATGCTTTGGCAGTTTCATGCTGGCCTAAGTTCCAGGATGATTATAAATTCTCTATCTGCTCGGTACTCGGTCAATTAAATGACGAGGGCACAGTTATGGCTTGCGAAGGTGACGTTTTAAGTGCAGTTAGTATGCTTGCATTAAAATACATAGCAGGCGGCGAGGTTACAACCCTTATGGACCTTTCAGCATTTGATGAAAAGGACGAAACACTTCTTCTTTGGCACTGCGGTCCTGCTGCGGCTCGTTATTGCGAAAGAAACGGTTATAAACTTGGTTGTAACTATAGCGGTATGGCTCATGAACCCAATAAGGGAATTACTGCTCGTTGCGGTGTTGCACGCGATATGGTATTTGATAATAACCCAATTTCAATTATGCGCCTTTCGGGTGAGTGTGACAAAATGATTCACATGGGCGGCGAATTTATGCTTCCTGATAAATTCTCGTTCCACGGTAGCCGCGGTTGGTGCGGAAATCTTAAATTAAACGGTGAACCTATTACCGCTAAAGATGCTCTTAACACAATCTTAGTTACAGGTTTCCAACACCATTTCCCCGTAGTTATCGGCGATTACACTGACGAAATTAAGGAATTTGCCGCTTGGGCAGGTTTAACACCAATTAAGAAAGTTCCTTACGCAGATTATTTGCAAATAATTGATTAATCTTAAAGGAGATATTTAAAATGAAAAATAAAATTACTATTACCGAAATGATGAACGCCGCTAAGGTTTTAAGAGATAACGGCGAAAAGTTTACAATGCTTGGCATTGGTCCTATGTCTAAACCGCTTATCAAGGCAACTTTAGAATTGGCAGAGGAAAAGGATTTCCCGATAATGCTTATTGCTAGCCGCAACCAAGTTGACAGTGACGAATTCGGTCACGGTTATGTTAGAAACTGGGACCAGGACCGTTTTGTTGCTGATGTTGAGGCAGTTCAAAAAGAAATTGGTTTTAACGGACTTTGCTACCTTTGCCGCGACCACGGCGGTCCTTGGCAGAGAGATGAAGAAAGAAATGCAAAACTTCCTGTAGACGAGGCTATGGAGAGATGTGTTCGTTCTTATAAACACGATATGGAATCAGGTTTCGACCTTTTACACATTGACCCTACAAAAGACCCTGAATACCAGATGGGTACAGTACCGTTTGACCTTGTTATAAGCCGTACTGTTGATATTATTGAAGAACTCGAAAATTACCGCAAAGAAAAAGGTCTTCCTGAAGTTGGTTATGAAGCAGGAACCGAGGAAACCAATGGCGGCCTTACCTCTGTAGATGCTTTTTCAAGTTTTATTGATGAACTCGTTGCACGTCTTGCCGAAAAGGGTATTAAGGCACCTGAATTTGTTGTTGGACAAACAGGTACACTTACAAGACTTACTGAAAACGTAGGTAACTTTAACCGTGAAAATGCTGCATTACTTTCTACAAATGCTGCTAAACACGGTGTAGGCGTAAAAGAACATAACGGTGACTATCTTAGCGATAAAATTCTTCTTGAACATCCAGTTTTAGGTATTACTGCTATGAACGTAGCCCCCGAATTCGGTACTGTAGAAACCCGCGCTTACTTAGAACTTTCTAAGGTTGAAGCAAGATGTGTTGCTGCAGATAAGTGCTCAAAAGTTGCAGAAGAAATGGCTCGCGAGGCTGTTAAGAGCGAACGTTGGCGCAAGTGGGTAGTAGGCGATACTGCTAATGCTACTGTTGATGAAGTGTTAAAAGATGAGGAACTTACTGCTCAAATTACTGATATTTGCGGTCACTATACCTATGAAACACCTGCTGTTAAGAACGAAATCGAAAAAATGCTTGCTAACTTAAAAGAAGTTGGTGTTGACGGCGAAGGTTACGTAAATTACAACCTTAAAAATTCTATTGACCGCTATGCATATTGTTTCGGTATGCACGGTCTTACCTCAAAACTTTTAAAGGTGCTCGGTAGATAATATGAATTACTGTTTAGGTATAGATATTGGCGGTACAAAAACAGCGCTTTGCATTTCTGACCTTGACGGAAATATCATTAAAAACTCTAAATTTCCAACCGAAGCACATTTAGGTGTAGATAGTTTAATTGAAAGAATTGTTGGTTGTTATAATGATTTATGCGTTAAAACAAACATTTCAAAACAAAACATTTCTTTTGCAGGGGTTGCGTGCCCTGGTCCGCTTGATTTGAAAAAGGGTAGAATAGTACATATTGCAACTATGGGTTTTAGAGATGTGCCTATAAAAGCAATGCTTGAAAAAGCCCTTGATTTACCTGTGTTTTTAGAAAATGATGCTAATTGCGCCGCTTTGGCGGAAAGCGAAATTGGCGTTGGCAAAGGCGCTGAAAGTTTAGTATATGTTACTATTAGCACAGGTATTGGTTGCGGAATTACTATAAACGGTAAGATACTGTCGGGGGCGTATTCTTCTGCAGGAGAAGTTGGTCATTTAACTGTAGTTCCTGACGGTAAGCCATGTTCCTGCGGCAAAAAAGGCTGTCTTGAACTTTACTCTTCGGGAACTTCAATTTCAAAAACTGCTTCGGAATTTAAAGGGTTTAATATTGATACTAAGGAAGTTTTTGCTTTAGCGGCTGCAGGGGATAAAGATATGACAGATATAGTAGAGGATGCTACTAAAAAATTAGCGCTCGGTATATCACATATAATTCAGATAATCGACCCCGAAGTAATTGTACTGGGCGGTAGCGTTACAAAAGATTACAATGTTTTTGTGGATACTTTAAATACCGCTCTTAAAAATTATACTCAACCCGTTGAGAACCGTGATTTTAATATTAAAATTTCCGAATTCGACGGCGAACAGGTAATTTTAGGTGCAATTTGTTTTGCAAAAGCCAATTTCTTAAAGGAGAACAAAAATGGTAACTTGGGGTAATAATAAATTTTATATTAACGGCGAGGAAACCCGTATTTTCAGTGGTTCTGTTCACTATTTCAGAAGTCTTCCTGAACAGTGGCATGACATTTTGTATAAACTAAAATGTGCAGGACTTAACACTGTTGAAACATATTGCGCTTGGAATTTACACGAACCTAAAGAAAACGAGTTTTGTTTTGAAGGCAGAGTTGATATTGAACGCTTTATTAAAACTGCCGCAGATTTGGGACTTTGGGTAATTGTAAGACCGGGACCTTATATTTGCGCTGAATACGAGTTTGGCGGTTTACCTGCTTGGCTTTTAAAGGACGAGCGTATCAGACTCCGTACTGACGAAGAACTTTATATGACGGCATTTAAGCGATATTTTGACCAACTTATTCCCAGAATAGTACCGTATCTTGAAACTAACGGTGGTAATGTAATATTATTTGCCGCAGAAAATGAATACGGTTCTTTCGGTAACAGTACAAGATATATGAATAAATGCGTTGAAATGCTAAAAGGTTACGGTGTAGATGTTCCGATTTTCACCTCTGACGGTCACCGCCAAATGTTTCTTGACGGCGGTCACGCAGATAATACAATGTGTGCATTGGATTTCGGTTATGCTAACGGTTTGCATCCCGAACATTTTGCTCCAATTAAAGAATATCAGCCCGATGTTCCGATTTTCCACGTTGAGCATTGGATAGGTATGTTTACACAGTGGGGCAAACCTGCTGAAAGTTATAGCGCGGATGTTGTTGCAAGTGAAATTCGTCAACACTTGGAAATGGGCAACAATTTTAATCTTTATATGTTCCACGGTGGCACTAATTACGAATTCACTAACGGTGCTAACGCCTTTAACACAGACCCTGATGACAGGGCAGAAACTAAATACTTTGCGGATACTACAAGTTATGATTACGATGCGCCGCTTAACGAATGGTGTGAATGTACTCCTAAATATTACGCAATAAAGCGTGAAATGGAAAATTATTTAGGTAAAACTTTCCCTGACCCCGAAAAAGTACCTCTTCAAAATATTGGCAGGGTGGACTTAAAGGAAAGTGCAGGCCTTTTTAGCAATCTTCAAAATATTTCTGAGCATTTTGAAAGCGCAACCTTGAAAAGTATGGAATATTTCGGTCAGAATTACGGTTATATTCTTTACCGCACTAAAATTACTACCGACGGCGCCGATATGATTGCTTTTTCGCATATTGCCGATAGGGTGCATATCTATTATGACGGTATTTACCGCGGTACACTGTTCAGAAATGATAAGAAAAAATATCTCGAAATTGACGGTTGGATGCACAAGGGCGGCACACTTGATTTGTTGGTTGAAAATATGGGAAGAATTAACTTCGGCCCTGATATGTTAATAGGCGACCGCAAAGGTCTGCTTGATAATGTTTATATAAGTCAGGTTGGCGGACCGCGTCAATTACTTCATAATTTTGAGGTATTTACTCTGCCGATGACAAATCTTGAAAAGTTGGATTTTGACGGCGATAAAACCGATTTACCTAAATTTTATAAAGGACACTTTAAAACAACCGAGAAAAAGGACTGTTTTATTCATCCAAAGGGATTTACTAAAGGTTTTATTGTTGTTAACGGCTTTTTGCTTGGTAAATATTGGAACGTAGGACCGCAGTTGTCGTTGTATTTGCCGTATCCTATTTTAAAAGAAGACAACGAAATAATTATTTTTGATGAAGAACCTGTAAAAGAGCCGTTTATTGAAATCACCGATAAACATATTTTGGATGCTATGAAGTCCGAAACAGGTCCCGTTACGATTGTTTAATAAAAAATTTGGTCTTCGGTAAAACTATAGGTTTTATCTTGAAAAAGTTCTTTATTTGTGATAGAATAACCTTAATTTCTTTGAAGTTTTGAAAGGGAACAAAAATATGGATAAAACAACTGAAAGAATTGCAAGTTTTACCGTTGACCACGATTTAATTGTACCGGGTATTTATATTTCCCGTATCGATGGCGATGTTGTTACATACGATTTAAGAACCCGAGTGCCTAATGGTGACGATTATATTGACGATTGCACAATGCATTCTGTAGAACACATGTTGGCAACATATCTCAGAAATTCTGATATTAAGAATAATGTTTTATATTTTGGACCTATGGGATGCAGGACGGGGTTTTATCTCTTAGTGCGTGATGTTGAATCCGAAACGGTTCTTAAGGAACTTATAATTGCTTTAGAAAAAACAATCTCGCATGAGGGTGAAATTTTTGGCGGAACGCGTAAAGAATGCGGAAATTACCGCTGTCTTGATTTAGCGTGCGCTAAAACTGAATGTAAACACTATTTAGATGTGCTGAAGAGTCGTAATTGGGATTTTAAGTATTATCAGGTTTAATGGGTGATTTTGTGAGCAGGAATTTTAAAGGAAACTTGTTGCTTGTTTTAGCGGCAATGCTTTGGGGTGTATCATTTGTAATGCAAGATAAGGCGGGTGCTATACTTTCTGCCTTCGCAATAAACGGTATACGCTCAATTATAGGATGTGCGGTTTTAGTGCCGCTTATATTGTTTTTTTCTAAGAAAAACTGTCGCCCTGTTTTTGAAAAAACACCCCGCGAACGAAAAGATCTATTAGTATCGGGTGTGCTTTGTGGAATATTTTTAACAATTGCTACTAACTTTCAACAATTTGGGATTATTCTTTATCCCGAAGAAGCGGCGGCATCGGGCAGATCGGGTTTTATTACAGCGCTTTATGTTGTTTTAGTTCCGTTATTTGCCATTTTTATGAAAAAGCGTATTAGTTTTACGGTTTGGATTGGCGTTGCCCTGGCGGTTGTTGGCATGTGTTTGTTGTGCCTTAGTGACGGCATACACGGAATTTATTTGGGTGATATTTTTGTTATTCTTTGTGCTTTGGCGTTTACAATGCAAATTATTTGTATTGATAAATTTGCCGACCGTGTTGACGGCGTAAAACTTTCTGCATTACAGTTTTTTGTTTGCGGAATACTTTCTTTAATTTTAATGTTCATTTTTGAAAATCCAACTCTCCAAGAGATTACCGCTTCTATGCCGTATATTTTATATCTTGGCGTGGTTTCTTGCGGTATTGCTTACACTTTGCAGATTATTGGACAACAGTATTCAAAAAATCCAACAGTTGCTTCAATTCTTATGAGCCTTGAATCTGTTTTTGCGGCTTTAAGCGGTGTAATCCTTGTAGGTGAAAAGTTTACTTTAAGGGAAACGCTTGGTTGTATAATAATGTTTGCGGCTATTGTTTTTGCGCAACTGCCAAGACGAGAGAAAATACAAGAATAAACTACAAGTCCGTAGGTATTTTTCCTACGGACTTGTAGTTTTTAATTAAAATTTTTTAAAACGGCTACATTATCTGCAATTTCTGCAAAAATCTGCGCACAGGTTTTTTCTTGAGTTTTGGTATCTTCTGAAAAAACACTGACAACGTATTTTGGTTTTTCTGCGGGAAAAAATCCGCAAAACCACCCTGCATTAATTTCTACACCGTCCACAAATTTGCCCGTTTGCGCAGTTGCGGTTTTACCCGCAGCGGTTGTGTGTTGAGGTTTTGCATCAACGCCCGTGCCTTCTTCTACTACAGAAACTAAATATTCTTTTAAAATATCCGCTGTGCTTTTTTCCATAACTCGCGTTGGGTTTCCTATATCATATTCCCTTAATTTTCCGTTTTCTAATATACCCTCAATTAAAGAAGGAATATAATATTTTCCGTCCGTTGCAATGGCTGTGTATAGCGTTGTAATGGAAATGGGCGACAGCAGTAACTCGCCTTGACCAATGCTTAAATTTGCAAGTTGTGCGTTGTTGGTGATTTTTTCCACCTTTGGCAAATTGCCTTTTGCGGTTTTAATATTTTCACATAAATTAAGCGCTCTTCCAAACTGAAGTTCGGACGCTTTTTTTAATATCTCACCAGCACCGATTTTAAACGCATAATTATAAAAGAAAGTGTTGCAAGAAAAGGCAAGGCTTTCTTTCAAATCAACAAGACCGTGACCGTCGATTTTGTGGCATCTGAAAAAACGGTCAATTATTTCTGTTGAACCGCTACAGTTAAATTTTAAATCTTTAATACCTTTTTCAATACCTGCTATTGCAACGCAAGGTTTAAAAACTGAGCCAACATTATATGCAGAAATTGCCCGGTTCAAAAGGGGAGAGTCTTCACGGGTAAGACAGTTTTCAATATCGCTTATATTAAAGTCAGGTCGGCTGACTATTGCGCGGATTTTACTGTTTTCTGCCTCGGTTACAACGACAGCACCGTATTTAAGTTCTTTGGTTGCAAGTTCTGCAATATTTTGAATATTAATATCAATTGTGCTCACAATTCCGCCTGCTATTACCGAAGTATTGTTACGAACAATTGGTTCTGCCCCTAAAAGTAATTCACCCTTTCCGTCACATTCATAGAGGACGCATACATCACTTTCACTTTTTAGGCAATCGTTATAAGCCTTTTGCAACCCTGATATACCGTTATTTTCATTATCGGTATATCCAATTGTGTGAATAGCCGGTATGTCGTCTGTTACATAGATTTCAGTGCAAACTATTCCGTCACAATTTATAAATTCTGGAACTTCGCAAAGGATAGGTTTTCCTAATTCGAGAGAAACCAAAACTTCCTTTAAGTATTCAGTATCAAGGGTGTTTTTCAGCGCTGTTTTTGTTCTTTCGGTAGGCATAACTGAGGCTATAATTTTTTTTGAATTGTTGGTAATAGGTATCATATTACAGTCAAAAATTGTACCCCGTAAATTTCCGATTTTAAGTTTTATAAAATTTTGATTTTCTAAAACAGAGGAATAATCCGTGAGGGCTATAACCGTTACCCTTAAAATTCCGTATAAAAAAAGCACCATTATTAAAAACAAACTAACGGCACCTCTGAGTGAAAATTTGCGCCAAAAACTTTTGGTTTCAACCATAAAAAACACCTCTTGTCATTTAATATTGACAAAAGGTGTTAATTTTATTAATCTATTCGGCTTTCATTCTAAGTAAAGAACCGGATTTTACAGGACGGTCAAAAGGAATTTTTACCGTCATCATAGGGTGGGGTGCGGTATCAATAGGATTATTTTTACCGTCAAACAATTTGTTTGCGGTAATTTCAAACGGCGGTGATTTTGGCTCTAAACAATCAAACACTTGACCTTTTAAGAATTTGTTCTTAAGGGTTGCTGTTATCATACCGTCCTCGTAACCGTCAACAATAGCGGCAACGGCGTAATCACGCACGTAACCTGCATTTTCATAAGTCTGGGAATTTTGCGGAAATCCTAAATAAAAGCCTGTAGAATAGGTGCGGTGACTAATTTTATTTAGTTCCTCAGTTACCCATTCAGGACATTTCCAATTAAAAGGCGAGTCTTTAATGCTATCAAGTGCGCCGCGGTAAGCGTTTGTAACAACTGCAGTATAATAGTGGGACTTGGCGCGCCCCTCAAGTTTTATACTGTCAACCCCTGCGGCAATCATTTTATCCAAATTCTCTGCCATACACATATCGTTAGCGTTTAAGATATATGTACCTTTATCGGTTTCGGTTATATCAAAATACTGCCCAGGTCGCTTTTCTTCCATTAAAGAATAACTCCAACGGCAAGATTGGGCGCAATCGCCGCGGTTAGCATCTCTACCTGTCATATAACTTGAAAGCAAACATCTTGCCGAAAAAGAAACACACATAGCACCGTGAGCAAAGGCTTCAATTTCAAGTTCCTTGGGAGTTTTGGCTCTGATTTCGGCAATTTCTTCGAGAGAGAGTTCTCTTGCTAAAACAACACGCTTTGCACCTAAATTATAAAATGCTTTTGCGGTTTCATAATTGCATATACCCGATTGCACCGAAATATGAAGTTCGCATTTTGGCGCATATTTTTTTATCATTTCCATAGTGCCTAAGTCGGATGCAATTATTGCATCTGCACCCAAGGAATTAAGGGTTTCCAAAAATGCAGGTAAGCGTGGCATCTCGGCATTATGGGGTATAGTATTACAGGTTATATGCACCTTAACACCGTGAGAATGGGCGTAATCTATTCCAAGTTTTAAATCTTCTTCACCGAAATTTGTTGCCGCAGTTCGCATACCAAATTCTTCACCTGCAAGATATACGGCATCTGCGCCGTAATCAACAGCGGCTTTAAGTCGTGTTAAATCACCTGCAGGGGCTAAAAGTTCGGGAAGTTTAATTATATCAGTCAAAGTATTCATAATTCCAATTGTTTCCTTGCTTTAAGCGGTTTATAGTTACTTGCTGTTCGCTTAAAGTTTTATGATAGTAAAATTTACCGTCTTTATCGGTTACAAAATATAAATATGGGCTGTTTTCTGTGGGATAAAGCGCGGCTTTAATAGCGTCAATACCAGGGGAACATAATGGTCCCGGGGGCAAGCCTTTAATTTTATAGGTGTCATACCTATCGTCATCACTTTTATTAAATGTTCCGTAATAACAGGTGGGGGAAGAACCTAAAGTGCCGCCAGTTTCCTTATCATCAAGTCGGTTATAAAATACTGCGGCAACATTCGGCATTTCTGCAGTGTTAAGCCCTGCTTCCATTTGAATAATCGATGCCATTGTAAGTATTTCATTCATTGTATAGCCCATTTCTTTGGCTCTTGCAAACATTGCATCAGTAATGCGCTTTTCGGACTCGTTAAGCATTTTTTCAACAACAAGTTTTGCACATTCGGCAGTATCTTCGTGAGCAAAAAATTCATAAGTTTCGGGGAATAAATAACCCTCAAGTTCGCAGTAAGTTTTACCCACATTTACATTTTTAAGCAATTTTGAATCGTATTTCACTTCGCTTAAAGCATTAAGGAAATCGGATTTTGTACAAACGCCTGCTTTTTCGAGTAAAGTAATAATTCCGGGAACTGTTACATCTTCGCCGTTAACGTCTTTAACATAATCGTAAACGCCTGTGCCCTCGGGAATAGTTACTGTAACGCCTTTAGCCTGTTCACCCTCGTTAATAAGCATTTGTGCCAAAGTTTCATATCCGGCTTCGGTATTAAAAGAATAATAACCGTATTTAAACTGGCTGTCATATCCTTTTAATTTGGCGTAAATTCTGAAAAGGGTCGGTATTTTTACAGCGCCTGCTTCTTTTAGTTCTTCGGCAATAGTAGCAGCAGGAGTACCCATTTCAATATTCATATCGGTATTATCGCCTCTGCCAAAACCAATACCCATAAAATCTGCACCTGCATAAATAATACCAAATGCCAGACCGAAAGATACAATTATTATTGAAAAAATCCAAATAATATTTTTTAAAACTGAATTTTTCTTCTTCTTTTTCTTTTGCTTTTTTGAATTCTCGTAGGTATCGGTAGCGATATTAAAACCTTTTCCCAGTACAAAGTCATCTTCTGTAGAAGAAACAATGTTATTATTTAAGTTGTTATTGTTGTTGTCCATTTTAAACTCCTGAACTTTAAATATATCTCATTTGTGCTTTTAATTTTTCTGCGGTTTCACAGTCTTTAAGAATGCTAAGAATACTAAAACCAAAATCAAAAGCCGCTCCTGCACCGTAAGCGGTTATAATTTTACCGTCGGTAACTACAGGTTTATTTTCTACTATAGCACCGATTAAATCTTTTTCAAAACCTGTAAAACAGGTGGCTTTTTTCTTTTCCAAAAGACCTTTATGTCCTAAGATAGAGGGGGCAGCGCAAATAGCAGCAATCAAAAGTGAATTTTTAGCGGCATAGTCTAAATAAAACTGAACTGTATCGCTGTTTTCAAGATTAATTGTTCCCGGCATACCGCCCGGTAAAATTATTCCCTCAAGATTATCGGTTGTAAGTTCGTTATCCGATAAATCGCATACAACGGGTATGCCATGTGAACCGGTAACTGTTTTGGAACCTATTCCAACAGTTTTTATTTGGATATTAGCGCGCCTTAAAATATCAATAGGCGCTAAGGCTTCACATTCTTCAAAACCCTCTGCTAAAAAAATATAAATCATAAAATCACCGTTTAATAAAGTTTTAAAACGCTTTCGAGTACGTCCTTTGAAATATCTTCTATATTGCGTGCTTCACCGTTTTTAGCACAGGAAATAGTTTCCCAACCTGAATATTTTGCAGTAAAAACTGCGGCTTTGCGGCAACGGTCCAGATACTCGGTATCGCTTTCGTGAATATCTTTTTTAGAATTGTCGCCCTCGTATCTTTTGGTTAAAAGTTTTTGAGAAACCTCAATCGGCATATCAAGAAAAATTACCTTATCGGGTTTAGGAATACCTATTTTTGTATATTCAAAATCATAAAGCCAGGAAAGAAAACTTTCCCATTCTGATTCGGGCAATTTTGAAGCCTGATGAATGGCATTAGATGTTGTATATCTGCCTGCAATAATAGTGCCACCGCCTGAATAATATTCACCCCAGTTAGCCTTAAAAGAAGCATAACGGTCAACCGTATAAAAAACTGAGGCGGCAAAGGCATTAACATCATTTGGTTTTTTACCGAAAGTTCCGTTTAAATACATTTTTACAAGCGTACTTGACGGATTTTCATAATCGGGAAAAGATACGCTTTTGCAATCAATACCGTTATCTGTTAAGTTTTTATACAGCAAATCAAGTTGAGTTGATTTGCCGCTACCGTCCAAACCTTCAATTACTATAAGTTTACCCATTATTCTTTAATTCCTTATAATATTCTTTAATTTCCTTAGCCTTTCCGCAGGACATTTTGCCCTCGGGGCAAGGACCTGTAAGGCAGGAGGGACCAGCGTTTTTGAATAGATTGGGTGCTACTTCGGATACAAGTTTTAACATTTGGTTAGCAATATCCTGGATTTCCCATTGAGCGCGTTTGCAACAACGGTGCTTAAAGAAATTGTGAAGTGAGCGCGCGTTCATTGTCATAACCATTTGGGTTTCGCAGGCATTAGGCAAAACAAAACGTGCATCTTCTATTGCCTTTTTTTCTGCAAGGCGGGTAGCGGTTTTTTCATCCTTACCCTCACTCATAAATGTTTTAATGTGCTTTTCTTTAAGTATTTCTGCCAATCTGTCATATTTTCTTTGGTCTTCTGCCATGATTTCCTCATAAAGAGCCAAAGCCTCACTGTCAGCGGCAATTTCAGGCGGAGTTACGTATTCAAAAGCGCCCTCGCGTACATAACGTTGGCTTTTAACAGAAAACGAAGCCATACGGTGCCTTGTAATCTGTGCTAAAAGCGAACGTGAAACACCCTCAATACCAAAAGTAAAACTTGCGTGTTCGATAGGACTTTCGTGACCGATTTCCGAAAGCATTTCAACAAATGAAGCCGCCTTTTCGTCAGTTAAATTTTCGGTCAAATTGCTTATAGTCGAACTACTGTAGCAAAGTTTTGCGGCAGATGCTACTGTGTGTTCGGGGTTTGGAGTATGCGCTAAAAGATAAACTTTAGCCATTGAAAATTCTCCTCTCAAATCATATTCGACACTATTATACCAAAATATCTGTTCTTATTCAATAAAAAAGTGACATAAATCTCTAAAAAATTTTTTAAATTTTTTTGAAGAAAGGTCTTTTTTTGTCGGATAAAATGTGGTAATATATATTTGATAATAAAAATGCGGAGGTTTATATTATGGCAAGCATTGATTTTAAGCATACCCCTTACGGCGATTTAGCCCTTATCAGTATGCGCGGTTGTGAGGATATTTCTTCTAAGGTAGACTTTTATCTTAAACAATGGCGCAACATTCCTGAGGATGAATCTTTTGTGGTTTCTGCAAACTGCCCAAGATTTGGCACAGGCGAGGCTAAAGCCGTTCTCAACCACACAGCACGCGGATTGGACGTTTATATTATCTGCGATTGCTTCAACTACAATGTAACCTACAAAATGTATGGTATGACAGTTCCTATGAGTCCTGATGACCATTTCCAAGACTTAAAGCGTATAATTGCGGCACTTGGCGGCAAAGCAAGAAGAATTACCGTTATTATGCCCATGCTTTATGAGGGCAGACAACACAGAAGAACTAGCAGAGAATCTATGGACTGTGCTATGGCTTTACAGGAACTTGTTGCAATGGGCGTTAAAAACATTATTACTTTTGATGCTCATGACCCACGCGTTAATAACGCTATCCCGCTTGACGGTTTTGATAATGTACAAGCCGCTTATCAGATGATTAAGGCTTTACTTAAAACAGTTCCTGATGTTAAACTTGACCGTGACCATACAATGATTGTATCTCCCGATGAGGGCGGTATGGGACGTTGTATCTACTATTCCTCCGTTTTAGGTTTGGAACTCGGTATGTTCTATAAGCGTCGCAACTATTCCGTAATTGTTAACGGCAGAAATCCTATAGAAGCACACGAATTCTTAGGTAACGATATCACAGGCAAGGACTTAATTCTTGTTGACGATATGATTTCTTCGGGCGAATCTATGCTTGACATTGCCGCAAAACTTAAAGAAAAGGGTGCAGGCAGAATTTTCGTTTTCTCAACATTCGGTCTTTTTGTTGAAGGACTTGAAAAGTTTGACGATTACTATAAAAACGGTCTTATTGATAAGGTATTTACAACTAACCTTATTTTCCAACCTAAAGAACTTCTTGAGCGTGAATGGTATTGCAGTGTTAATATGTCAAAATACATTGCTCTTATCGTTGAAACCCTTAACTACGATAATTCTATCAGCGGTCTTTTGGACCCTGCTGATCGTATAAAGAAGGTTGTTGCGAAATATAACGAGGGTAAATAACCTTAAGAAGAGGTGAAAATCGTCCCGTAAAAATCGGGTTCGGATACTCCTCCACTGCTTAAATCAGCAATTAGTTCTTCCGAAATGCCGAGATAAAGGAGGTCATATATGTGTACAATGATGGCTTTAGGCTAAAGTACGGATATGCTCCCATTGCGATTGGTGTGAGAAGTTCTTTTGCTCCTACAGAAGAACATTTTCATAACGAAATTGAAATGCTTCTTGTTGAAAAGGGTTCTAGTACTGTAAAAATCGGTAATAATACATATAATATGAACTCGGGCGATCTGCTGTTTATAAATCCTTTGGAAAAACATTCGAGCAAAAGGAATACAGAGTGTGAATATTTTCACAGATGTATTTGTTTTGATACCGAATTAATCGCAGATAAAAACCTTAGGTCCTCAATCAAAAAAGGTGAACTGTTAATACCAAACTATTTTAAAAACGATAATCCCGATACTACGATTTTACGAGAGCATTTTTTGAAACTGTTTGAGGCTTCCTTAAATAATAAAACCTCACTTTCGCTTGAATGTTCTATTTACATATCGGCAATATTTTTGCATTTGGTGGAAAATTCTTTGTTAATTCAAAGGTTTCAAAGCAAAAAGGAAAAAGAATTTTGTTATAAAACCGAGAAATATATTTCCGAAAACTATTCTAAGAAAATATCTTCAAAAGATATTGCAGAAAGTTTGTTTTATTCGCATAATTACTTTTGCAGAGCCTTTAAAAAATGTTTCGAAGTTTCTTTTACCGATTACCTTAATATGTACAGGGTTTTTAAAGCAAGGGATAATCTTTTAACAAGTAAAGCCTCTGTTTCACAGATTTCCTTAGAATGTGGTTTTGAAAGCCCTACATATTTTGCGCGAATATTTAAAAAATATATTGGTATGACACCTACCGAATTTCAAAAGGTCAATTCAGTTCATTAACAAAGATAAAAAAATACTAATTCCTTTCCTGTTATATATGCTAAAATTAAACAGGAAAGGTTTTTTTATAAAATTCACAAACTGCAAGGGGGAGTAACTTTATGTATGATGACGTGTTTAAGTTAAGATACGGATATGCGCCTATCGCTATAGGTATTTACCCCGAGATAGAGGAACATTTTCATTGCGAGTTTGAAATGTTGCTTATTGAAAAAGGAAGTTGTGTGCTTGAAATCGGCAATAATAAATACTATGGTAAATCAGGCGATTTGTTTTTTGTAAACCCATTAGAAAAACATTCTCTTACCGAAAGAACGAAAGATTATCTTCATAAATGTATTTGTTTTGATACTGAATTAATTGCAGATAAAAACCTTAAATATTCTCTCAAAAACGGTGAACTTTTAGTTCCAAATTTTTTTAAAAGTGATAGTGATGATACTAAGATTTTAAGCGAATACTTTTTAAAACTTTTTGAGATTTCATTAAACAATAAAATAACACTTTCACTTGAGTGTTCTATATATATATCAGCGATTTTTTTGCATTTAATAGATAATTCTTTGTTAATTCAAAGGTTTCAAAGCAAAAAAGAAAAAGAGTTCTGCCAAAAAACCGTTAAATTTATTTCTGAAAACTACAATAAAAAAACATCTTCTAAAGATATTGCAAAGAATTTACATTATTCACAAAGTTATTTTTGCCGTGCTTTCAGAAATAATTTTGGTGTTTCTTTTACCGATTATCTTAATATGTATAGAGTATATAAAGCAAAAGAGGCACTGTTGAAAAAAACAACTACCGTGACCGAGGTTTCGGAAAGTTGCGGTTTTGATAGCCCGACATATTTTGCGCGTATGTTTAAAAAATATATCGGTATGACACCTACCGAATTTCAAAAGGTTAATTCAGTACATTAAATTAGATAAAAAAATACTAGTTCCTTTCCTGTTTTTTGTGATAAAATTAAACAGGAAAGGTATTTATTATCTTTTTAAGGAGGAAAACAAATGCAACTTAGTAAAAATGCTATTCGTTTTTTAGCACTCATATTAACGGTTGCGATTATTATTGCTACTGTTAGTGTGCAATCGGTTTTTGTTGGAGGGGCAACTTCCTACAATTATTGGGACGGTTCAACTGTTACAGCACCAACCGATTTAGGAAACGGAAATTTTGCAATTTCTAACGCAGAACAGTTGGCTTATGTCATTAAGAATGGCGGTGGTGAGGGTAACACTTACACGCTAACAAATGACATTTATTTGAATGATTTAGATAAAGTGGATTGGACTAACGGAACCGTAGCAGAAGACTATACCGTTAATAAGTGGTATCAGGGTAATGTTGTACTGCCATTTACAGGCACTTTGGACGGTAACGGTCACATTGTTTACGGTATATATTATAACAGCACTACAGGACTTTATATGTACGGTGCAGGTCTTATCCCCGAAATGGGCAAGGCAACAATTAAAAATATTGGTATAATGACCTCGTACATCGGTTTTGCTGATACCTATTGCAGTGCGGCGGCACTTGTAGGAAAAACCGCTAAGACTGCCGAAGGCTTAATAAGTGGTTGTTTTGTAGGAATTGACGTAACTGTTAACGGTTATGATGTTGGTTCTATTGCAGGCGGTGCTGACCCTGCAGGTGAGGTTATTATTGAAAACTGTTATTCATTAGCAACCTTAATCGGCAGTCACAGTTCGGGTGCGTTTACATCAAACTCCTGGGGACTTCTTGATGATGGAACACCTGAATTTAAGATTATTAATTCTTATTGTTTAGGTAAGGGTAC
>JAZQHI010000014.1:0-4050 GCA_045540535.1 Acutalibacteraceae bacterium
CCAAGGAGTTGGGGAAACATGTTGTCTTCCTAAGACCGCTTGGCCTCCGACTTATGAATACATTGCTTGCGAAAACGGTGAAAGTGACTTAAACTTTGCTTTTATTTACCGTTGCGCTTTAGCATTCAATGTAGACGTTACCGATATTATTGAAGGATATAGCCCTAAACTTAAATCTTATACCGTAACGCGTAGGGGCGAAGGTCAGCGTATAGAAAAAGCCCACGGTATGACCTATTATAACTTGGCCTATGCTTTTAAAAAGCGTATTGCTGAGCCGCTTTATGTTGAAAGTGTTTACAGTGAGGAAGCACAGCATAAGGATATTGAACTTACTACCCACGCGGGTCAGGAATGTGACCTTGTAATTACAGGTCACCTAAAGGTTCAGGTTGGCGAACATAAGGTTGTTTTAGGTCCTGGGGACAGTATTTATTATGATTCTTCAACACCTCACGGTATGATTGCAGTTGATGGGGAGAACTGTACATTCTATGCTATAGTTTTAAATCCCACAGGCGAGCCTATCCCCGAACTTTCGGACATTAAGCCCAAAGTAAATAAGGTAGAACCCAAGCCTCAGGTTAAGGACACTAAGGACCGTATTTATAAAAAGTATATTGATATTGAGGAAAACGAGGTTGGAACTCCGCTTTCTATCAAGTTTAAAAATACGGAAAAGTTCAACTTTGCTTTTGATTTGCTTGATGCTTTGGCAGATCGCGAACCTGAAAAGTTGGCACTTTTACATATTTCGCGTGAAGGTACAGAAAAGCGCATTACCTTTAAGGATGTTAAAAAGGCATCTAACCAGTGCGCCAACTATTTTAAATCGCTCGGAATTAAAAAGGGCGATAGGGTAATGTTGGTGCTTAAAAGGCATTATCAGTTCTGGTTCTGTATGATGGCGCTTAACAAACTCGGTGCTATTGCTATTCCCGCAACCAATCAGTTGCAGGAGCACGATTTTGAATACAGATTTAAGTCAGCAGGTATTTCTGCCGTTGTTTGCACGGCGGATGGTGACACGGCTAATCAAATAGATTTAGCGGCGGCGTCTTGCCCTGAACTTAAACATAAGATGATAGTAAACGGTGAAAAAGAGGGCTGGCGCACCTTTGATGAGGAGTATCCCCTTTACAGTACCCATTATAAGCGTACTGAAGATACCGCCTGCGGTGAAGATTTAATGCTTATGTACTTTACTTCGGGGACTAGCGGATATCCGAAAATTGCGGCGCATAACTTTAAATATCCTTTAGGTCATTTCCACACCGCAAAGTATTGGCACAATGTGGACCCTGACGGACTCCACTTTACAATTTCCGACACAGGTTGGGCAAAAGCAATGTGGGGCAAACTTTACGGTCAGTGGTTAGCGGAAGCCGCTATATTTGTTTATGACTTTGACCGTTTTGACGCGGCAGAAATATTGCCGATGTTCAAAAAGCATAATATTACTACTTTCTGCGCACCGCCGACAATGCTCAGAATGCTTATAAAACAGGATATAAGTCAATACGATTTATCTTCGGTTAAGCATATGACAACCGCGGGCGAAGCGCTAAACCCCGAAGTTTACCGTCAGTTTGAAAAAATTACAGGTCTTCAAATTCTTGAGGGCTTCGGTCAGACCGAGAGCACAATGATTATAGGCAATATGATAGGTGCCGGTCATAAAATAGGTTCAATGGGTAAACCTGCACCTATTTACGACGTTCATATCGTAGACCCTGATGGCAACGATGTGGCAGTTGGTGAAACGGGTGAAATCGTAATCGGTATTGAAAACGGTCTTCCTTGCGGTCTTGCTACCTGTTACTACGGTGACGAGGAAAAGACACGTGAAACCTGGGACGGTAAATATTACCACACAGGTGATACTGCTTGGATGGATGAAGACGGTTTCTATTGGTACGTTGGCCGAGTTGATGATGTTATTAAGTCTTCGGGCTACCGTATAGGACCTTTTGAAATTGAAAGTGTTATTATGGAACTTCCTTATGTTCTTGAGTGTGGCGTTTCAGCCGCTCCAGACGAAGTAAGAGGTCAGGTTGTAAAGGCAAGTATTGTGCTTGTAAACGGCACTGAGCCTACCGAAGAACTCAAAAAAGAAATTCAAAAATATGTTAAGGAAAAAACCGCACCTTATAAGTATCCGAGAATTGTTGTATTCAGAGATAGCCTGCCAAAAACAGTAAGCGGTAAAATCCAAAGAAATAAACTGTGATAAAAATGAATTATAAAAGAATTACCTTGCTTTGCGGTCATTACGGGAGCGGTAAAACAAATGTGGCAATTAATATGGCTTACGATTTGAAAGAAGAAAGTAACCGTGTTTTAATTGCAGATCTGGATATCGTAAACCCTTATTTCCGCACTAAAGACAGCGCGAAAGAACTTGCCGATAAAGGTATAGAACTTATAGCGTCCGAATATGCTGGAACTAATGTTGATATTCCTGCACTTCCGCAGCAGATGTACACCATAACCCACGATAAAACCGTTCGGGCTATTATCGATGTGGGCGGTGACGACCGCGGTGCACTGGCCCTTGGCAGAATTGCCCCCGCTATTCTGGAAGAAAACGATTATGAATGTTTACTGGTTATAAATAAGTTCAGACCCTTAACGCCTGATGCTTCTTCTACAGTAGAGGTTATGCGAGAGATTGAAGCGGCAGGTAAAATAAGTTTTACCGGTCTTGTTAATAACTCGAATTTAGGGGTAGAAACTACTGCCGATGATGTAATGGGTTCTTTGGAATACGCCGAAGAGATTTCAAAGATTACGGGGCTACCGATTAAATGCACCACGGTAAACGATATGCTTTATAATGAACTCAAAGGAAAAATTGAAAATCTGTTTCCATTGAGTCTTCAAAAGAAAATAAACTGATTTTATAAAAAAGGAGCGAAAATCTAAATATGCCGAAGTTAACTTTTAAAACCGATAAATGTAAGGGCTGTGGGCTTTGTGTTGATGCTTGCCCTAAAAAAGTTCTTGCTTTAGCGACCGACAAAATTAATAAAAAGGGTCATCATCCTGTAGAGGCAGTAAATGAAGAAGCCTGCATAGGTTGTGCGTTCTGTGCTACAATGTGTCCCGACTGTATAATTAAGGTAGAAAGATAAGGTGTAAAAAATGGCAGATAAAGTTTTAATGAAAGGTAACGAAGCCATTGCCGAAGCCGCAATAATCGCAGGCTGCCGTCATTACTTCGGTTACCCGATTACTCCTCAGACAGAAATTGCTGCTTATATGGCAAAAAGAATGCCCAAAATCGGCGGTTGTTTCTTACAGGCAGAAAGTGAAATTGCCGCTATTAATATGGTTTACGGTGTTGCAAGTACAGGTCACAGAGTTATGACATCTTCTTCAAGCCCAGGTATATCGCTAAAGGGCGAAGGTCTTTCTTACCTTGCAGGCGCAGATTTGCCGTCATTAGTAGTTAACGTTCAGCGCGGCGGTCCGGGTCTTGGCGGTATTCAACCCTCACAGTCGGATTATTATCAGGCTACAAAGGCGGGCGGTCACGGTGACTTCAGAATGATAGTTTTAGCCCCTGCTTCTGTTCAGGAAATGGCTGACCTTACGGTTAAAGGCTTTGAACTTGCAGATACCTACCGCATGACATCTATGATTTTGGCGGACGGTACTATGGGTCAGATGATGGAACCCGTATCCTTGGATTTAAAGGTGAATCCTGCACCCGAAAAGCCTTGGGCTACTACGGGTACTAAGATGGAAAGAGAGCACAATATCGTTAACTCACTTTTCTTGTCACCCGAAAAACTTGAAGAAGAAAACTTCAAGCGTTACGAAAGATATAAGTACATAGAAGAAAACGAGGCTATGTATGAAGAATATATGATGGATGATGCAGAACTCTGTATTGCTGCTTTCGGTATTGCTGCGCGTGTAGCGAAAAATGCTATAGATGAAGCAAGAAAGCAGGGCATTAAGGTTGGTCTTATCCGTCCTATAACACTCTGGCCTTTCCCGAATGCTCCTTTCAAAAAGGCGGCAGACAAGGTAAAACAGATTATT
>JAZQHI010000015.1:0-15629 GCA_045540535.1 Acutalibacteraceae bacterium
GCTGCCCAACGCCAATTAGACATGGTTTCTGCATCGCTGAAATCATCCGTATATACTGAATGACTGTCTGTTGCGGTTATTACAGCCGCAGATACATTTACTCCACCTAATAAAAGGGTGGTTACAATAATTGCCATAGAAAGGGTTATGCTTATAATGCGTTTTGTTAATTTCTTTACTGAATTCGACATTATATTTCCTCTTTTCTAAATTATTTTATAATTTCGTAATAATCTTTCTTTTCAAAGGTCAGCCTCTCCCAATCAGCAGGAGCATCACCAAAATCCGGAACATCCATAGGCATTCCGTCCTTAAGGGCAGATTTATGTGCAGTCAGACCTGGGAGCATATATCTGGCTGAATCCCATGCATTATTTGGTGGGAGTTTACCCGAAACAACTGCTCTGAAAAAGTCATCAACCAAAAACGGATGCGAATTATAATGAACAGTATCAGGCACAGTTCTGAACGCTGCAGGAAGTCTTGATAAATCATGTATCGGAGCAAACCCTCTGTGTGCAGGTTCTGAAATAGGGTACCAATTCTTATTGGTATCTGGCAAGTCTTTATTCGCTGTAAAAGATTTTGTATTAACTAAACTACTTACATAATCTATTCGTGTATTTTCTTTGCCATCGGTAGTGCCCTTTATAAAAGCATGTTGAGTAACCGATGCCTCATATGCTGATTTATCACCGTAAAGACAAGTTATGTACGAAGACGGTTTTTCTGCAATGCCTACGCGTCGGAATTCATTTATACGTGCAATACCTCCTCCTGACATTCTCATCAAAGCAGTTTCATTACTGAATGGATTATCCCAATTGTTCTTGCCTATACCGTAAACATTATCCTCGTGGTTATCGTAATAACCCATACAAGAAACACTCTTAACATATTCACCTATAACCGATACTATCATAGAAGTTGAGTGTGTTCCGTAATACATAGGGGGTATTCCAGCAACCCTCTTCCAATCCTTACCGCCAGAATGCTCAAAGGCGTAATAGAATGTAGACATATCGTGGTAGTACTGAGCCTCACCATACATAAACTTACCAAATGCACCCTTGTTATACATTTCACGGCAATATACAGCACACGGGAAATAATAACATGTTTCTCCTGTCATATAGGTTAGTCTCGTTTCCTTAACAAGATCTATTATTTGTCCTATTTCTTCTTCTGAAGTAGCCATAGGAACTGCACTGAAAACATGCTTTCCTGCCTTTAAACAGTCTACAACCATACTTCCGTGAAGTTGACGTTGCGTAAATATGGCAACGCAATCAATATCCTTTCCGTTTAAAAGAAAATCCTCTAGTGAGCAAAAAATACGTGATAATCCGTGCTTCTTTGCCGCAACATCACATCTTTCAGGAACAATATCCGCAATTGAAACCTCGCTCACATCAGGATGATCCTTAAAAAGCGGAATAAAAAAGTCCGAAAACTCACCCATTCCAACAATACACACCTTATGTTTCTGATTATTCATTTTTTATGACCTCACAATTCTAAAATTCTATTGAAATACAATTATATAGCAATATAATCATACTTTAATACCCCAAAAACTATTAAATGCTTGATAAAAAAATAATTTTATGATATACTTACAAAAGATATACTTTACAGTCCAAAGGAGATTTATATCTTGAATAAATTATTTTTCAATGCTGCCATACTCCGATCTAACAAATTTCAGTTAGAATTGGCTCCTGCAGAAAAACACACCCGAACAATAAAAGACTATGAACTGGATTTTTATGTAAGCGGTAACCGTAAAATGATCGTTAATGATAATACATATTCTATTGGATGTAACTCTGTAGTGTTCAGAAAACCCGGAGATTATGCAGTATCTACAGGAAGTTACAATTGTTACTGCTTAACACTTGATTTTTCACGCAAAAAGAATAGTCAGGTAATGCCTAAACGCGAGGACCCACGTAAGGACCCAACCTCTTCAATTCAAGAAATTTCATCCAATCCATTACTTGATGCTATTCCCACGCACTTTGTCACTCCGCACCCAAATGAATATATACATATATTTGATAAACTTTGTTACTCATATCAAAGCGGTGACGAAGAAAATCTTATACTACTGAACCGACTGTTTTTTCTAATTCTTTCTGATACATATTATATACAAGAACAGACACAAGCCATTAACAGTGACAATATAATTTTATCAAAAACATACCATTATATTCAGGAAAACTTCAGCAAACCCATTACAATAAAAGACCTTGCGCAAAATGTCGCTTTAAGTGAAAGTTATTTTATAAAAACTTTCAAAAAACTAACGCATATAACACCAATAGATTATTTGATTTCCATCAGAATTTCTAATGCCAAGCGTTATCTTGCAGAATCAATGTTGAATGTGGTTGAAATATCTGATATCTGCGGTTTTAATGACGCATCCTATTTTTCATATTACTTTAAGAAAAAAACCGGAATGACACCCAGCCAATACAGAGCAAATAAAAACATTAAGAGATAATTTTTGTTTTCGGGCCTTAACTTTAAGGCCTGTTTTTTATTTCAAGAAATATACTTCACATTTCTCATCATCGATTTTTTCTTTTATAACAGATTCAGTTTTTTCATCGTAAGACAACTGAACGTCCTCATATTTTAAACCGCTGGGTAGTTTACCATATCTGCCGAAGACACCACCGTACTTATGAATATACTTGTTGCCGCTTAAACAAGGCAAAAATTCTTCTTCAGCGGCGTTTATCTGTATAAGACAATGACTGCTTCTATCAAAAATATTATTTTTTATAACAAAATTTTCTGCTTTGTTTTCATGAAACCACCAACTCATTATATGAGCCGCATTATTTCCAGTTAAACGTTGCATGCCGAAACCTTCTCCGGCTTTTCTCAAGATATTGTCTTCGATAATTATATCTTTCATCAGCCTTTTTACATTTTGCTGATCAGGATTACCATGATAATATTCTATAGACCACACACATTTTTCAATAAGATTTCCCGAATAAACTACATCTTTAAAAATACCATCACTGCCTATGGGTTGCTGCTGATGAGTGATACCCGTATCATAACACTGATATATATAATTATTTTTTACATAGAATCCTTCGCATTTAGTATATACCTCAACGGCATTTCCATATCTGACGGCTTCATTCTTCTTATTATAGTAAAGCACTCCGCCGCCAATCCAACCTATTTCACAGTTGCTTACGGTAAAATTTTCTACCCACCCTGCGCCAATGCCATGTGAACCACCATACTTAATGCACAGATTATCTACCGTTACATTTTTTGCCATCGAGCCTTCAACAACATTTCTTCTTGTGTTAAATTCAATTGAACTGAAAACTTCACCGGGATTTCCCCTATCACATTTAAGATAAAGTTTGCCTCGCGCAAATTTTTTGGGTTTATCATTTTCTAACTCAGTATCACATTTTGAAAAAAACATTAAGTCGCGGTTTAATTCTCTATGAAAATTATATATTTCATCTGAATTCCGAACAACATAATTTCCATCAACATAACTTGGCAAAGACTTATAACCACATTCTTCACCATTATTAAATACAATCACGCCAACATCAAGTAAATCCTTATAAAACACCCAAATATTATTAGTTGCGTCTTCAAGAATCCACTTTTCAGGACTTGCACCGTTTTCTGGAGAACCATAAATTTTAGGTTTTTCACCATCGCCGTAGGCAGAGTATGAAACTCCGTTTTTAAGTCTCAATTGACCTCTGAAAATATCTCCTCTTTTAAATAAAACACAACTTTCCTCTTCAAATTCAAAAGCATTTAACTTGTCCAACGTTTTCCACGGAGTTTCCGGAGAAAGCCCCGAGTTATTATCATCCCCAAATACAGAAACATAAAAGCACTTTTTTTGAGAATAAATATCATTTGCCGAATTAATTATTGCTTCTTTTCTTTGTGCTGCTAAAATCTCTGTTTCATTTAAAAAAGCCTCTGCTGTTTTGTTTTGTAAAAACATAAAACCTATCCCTCCTTCTTTTCAAGGCTGTTTCACCTAGTGGTGAAACAGCCTTATCTTTTTATTCCACCGTAATAAGATTTATATTGCTGTAAAAATAATTTCCGGCTATTGTATACTGAGGAATAACCGTATCTGCACCGGCTGATGTTTTTGCAACAATTTCCGTATAGATGTTATTGTGAACATGACCGCAGAAAATTCCTTTAACAACATCAGCATTATTTACAATTAAATCGTAAACTTTTGTAGTCATAGGATTTCTTGAGTCATGATAAGGAGAACCAGCCAATGCCGTCGAAGCGCCTGTTCCCCAATTCTCACCTTTGCCGTTTCCGTTTACAATAATATCATATGGACTCACTATCTCAGTAGTTCTTCCGGTACATAACGGAGTATGCTGAAATATGAGTACAGGAATCTTATTACTCTTTGCATAATCAATATAGAACTTTAAGCGCTCATAATGGAAATCTGTAAACTGATATGTATAATTCTGATTGTCCATCATAAGTAATAAGGCTTTCTCATTACCGCTTGAATCCTTAACAAGATTATGAGCAAGATAAATATCATTGTATTCTTCGGCCTGTTCAAGTGAATTAATAGTACCTACGGTTTTAATAGCACTATAACCAAAAACACGTTCGTTCAAATCTGCATAAATATCAGAAAGTGCTGTGGGCACTTCAGGAGTTATTCCCGAGAATCCTTCTGAAGCCTCATGGTTACCAAGCAATGTCAGTACATTAGGATAATTGTCAGTAACAGTAGACTTAAACAGATTTATGTTTCCTTCCGAATAAAAATCAAATAAATCTCCGCCTATAACCGTTCTGTCGAATAAATCGCCAAAGGCCAATGAAGCCGGAGTGCTTCTTACTGTGTTTCTGAAAGTGTTTTTTCTCAGTTCATACAAATCAATAAGATGTTGCTTTGTTTTATCCTGTTCGGTAAGTTC
The DNA here is from genome assembly GCA_045540535.1 of Acutalibacteraceae bacterium. Lineage (GTDB taxonomy): Bacteria > Bacillota > Clostridia > Oscillospirales > Acutalibacteraceae > UBA737. The sequence continues at coordinate 4,974 of JAZQHI010000015.1, forward strand.
ACCCACAAAGTGAGTATCAGAAAAGAACGCAATCTTTACCGGTTCGCCAATAGATGTGTTTTTAAGACTTGCAATCTTTGTTTCAGTAAGTCTTACCCCATTATTAAGAACCTTTAAATATCGTACAGTATTTTTGTTTGCAAGACTTACATTAAACGCATAAAACTCGCTTGCAGGATTTTCAGCAAAATAATCTTCCTGTGTCAGAACAGAATCGCTGATTTCTGCCTTATAATCAGTAAAATAAAGTTGGGCATTGCTTTCTCCTGCAACTCTATCCAGACTTACACTAAGACGATTATTACAATAACTTTGGTTTGATGTATAATCTTTTTCAAACAAACCGTAGCGTCCTAATGCACCGTTTACACTCTGAATATATATATTTCCTGAAAGAATAGGTAGACTGTTTTCAACTTCAGCGTGTATCTCAATCAGGGATTTAGCACTGCGATCAAATATATTATTTGTAATATTAAAGGTTGCACCATCTGCGTTATTGGTGTTGCCTGAATTTTCACTCCACCAACTCATAATATGGCACGGATAATGCCATTCATCGTCACGATACTGACCGAATCCGCTACCTGCAAGACGCATGATATTTCCGCTCACAGTGATATCAGACATTTTGTGTGTATATCCTGCATTCGGAGTATTCATATAATACTCAACTGACCATGCGCATCTTTCAATTACATTATCTTTATATTCAATATTTTTAAATTCGCAATTTGTTTCAAGTGCATTGTCTTGTTGGTGGGTAATACCCGCATCAAAAATCTGATAAATATAATTATCATGTACATAAAATCCGCTAGCAGAGGTATGAACCTGAACGCCGTTACCATAACGGGCTGGTTTTCCATTTGAATACCTTAAAATGCTACCACCGATCCATCCAATTTCACAATTTCTTATTGTGAGATTTATAGCCTTACCTACACCCACACCATGAGAACCGCCGTATTTTATACAGAGGTTATCGATTATAACATTATTTGTGTATGTACCCGTAATGATATTTCCGTAGCAACAAAGTTCTATTGAATCGAACACATCACCCGGATTTCCTTTATCACAATACATATAAAGTTTTCCGGTTGATTGAGATAAAACCGGATATCCATCACTTCCAATAACGCTATTACATTCACTGAAAAATTCATAATTTTTATCAAGTGTTGCAACGATATCAAAAGTATTTCCGTCCGCATCAACAAATTTATTTGCGCTACTACTATAGTATGAATCTACCTTGAGTCCAAAATTTTCCCCGTCATTTAAAACTATAAGACCAACATCGGAAATTTCATTTTTGTAAACCCAAACATTATCTGAGCCTTCTACTAATGACCAACTCGATGAAACTGCTGCATTCTCAGTTGAACCATAAATTTGGGGCTTGTTTCCTTCTCCGTAAGCAGAATATGTTACACCGTTTTTCAACAAAAGTTGTCCTCTAAAAACATCTCCGCGTTTAAAAAGTACAACATCTCCACTTTTAAGTGATGCACTATTAACCTTGCTAAGACTCTTCCACGGAGTATTCTCTGATGTACCGTTATTAGAATCACTACCATCAGCAGAAATATAATATATGCTACCACTCGCATTATAGTCAGAAACTGCATTTCGTATTGCTGCTACCTTCTCATTAGTTGCACGTTGAACTTCTACTGATTTAGCATTACCTGAATACAAATTAATTGGATGATTCTCCGAATCAACAACATATTCCTCGGCTATTTTGAAGAAAGCACCACGATCTGTGGTAGAATATTCTTCATCGGTATCTTTTGCAGCCTTAACCGCTACATCATAAACAGACTGTGAAATCTCTTTACCGTAAGCAACAGTACCATCTTTATAAATAGCATAGGGTTTTACGGTGAAAAGTTTATCGTAGTCGTTTTCTTCTATACCGTTAAGTGACACTGCATACTGTACTGCATTATTATTTCTTGAAAAAACAGCATTGATTCCCTTTTCCGAATCGAAAGCAATCGCTTTTGTAAATTTAACATCACTGTCAATAAAAAGCCCTGTATTTTCAACATCATAGGTCGTTGCAATAAGAGTACCATATTCTTTAATATTTTCTAAATCACTTTTTGCTATTTCAAATTTAAATCTTAAGTTTCTGGGAGAATCGAAACTTATAGAAGCCCCCAAATAATCAATTACATATTCTTCTGCATTAACAATAGTCATATCAGGAACTAAAATGCAACAACTCAACATAATTACAAAAGCGATTAAAAATGAAATATGCTTTATAAGTCTTTTGTTATTCGCAGAAGCATATCTGTTTAAAAACATATACATTCTCTCTTTCAATATTTTTAATCATCAAACTGATATTATGGTTTATTTGTAATCAGCAGAATATCCCGAACTGGCAGATGTGTCGGTTTCAGATATAATTGACGATAATACATCGCTTGCTGAAACATTTACTTGTATTCCCTCATCAATTGCAGCGCCTAATAGTTGTTTTCTCAAATAAGATAAATCGATAGCCGTAACAGAACCGTTCTCATCATAATCTGCACCGACATAATATTTACCGTTGCCTGAAGCAATCTTCTTTACGCGTACAAGATCGACAACATCAACATTTGAATCTCGGTTAGCGTCACCCTGAGTTACTGTATAGCCCGTATTCTTAAAGGTATTATAATATTCATAGTTGTTGATAGAATCACTGAGAGTAACGTAACCCTTTGCGGTTACTCCCTCTCCTTCTTTTAACTGTGAGTAATTCATATATGAACCTGCTTCGTCGTACCAACCGTAAAGTCCCATTTTAAAATCAGGATTAACTAATAAATTAGTTTTATTAACATCGTCCTTTGCGTATAGCCTGAAGTTAGTGAACTTTCCTGCTGTTACTGTGCTACCGTCATTTCTGAAACCTACTATAACTCTTGTTTTTCCGTTTGCTCCTGCTTCTACCTTATTATCGGTAAGCGCAGACATATCAAACTCATAATACACATTGAAATGCTCATCAAAATCAAGCCCTGTGCCTTCTACATCTGCTTCAAGTCTACTGCTTTTTAACGCATTTCTTGCCGTTAAAACTCTTATTCCTGTATTACTTGTATTAAAATACTCTATCCACAAAGGATTAACATCTTCGCCGCTTCTGATTCCGTTATCTACTGCAGTTGCTGCGAATATATATTTCTTTGTAGGATCAAGCATTACCACCTGACCGAAGGTTTTTGAACCTGTCGTTCCTTCAGATACATAGTAATTTCCACTTACCTTATCGGTTGAAGTGAACTCAAATTTTTCTATAGATACATCTGTTGCTGTTACTGCCGATGTTCTTGCTGCAGATACACCTGCACTTCCGGGAACCTGAAGTGTTTCTTCACTATCAAGGAATATATCGTGACATACCACTGCATCCTTAACACTTCCTACATCCGTATAAAGTGAAACCGATATAAGTGTTGGGTTTGTTCCCTGTGCCACCATTTCCAAATGATATTCCTGACCCTCTGTTATTGCTGTTCCATAACTAATGCTACCTATAGTTTTACTTGCAGTTCCCATTCTCTTTGCCAAATCAAGTGTTACGTTTCCGTTCTGATTGCAGTTGAAGAGAAGATAATAACCGTAGCAACTCTGAGAGTTTCCTTTATAAGTTTGATTAACTCTCACCCATAAACATGGCTTTAAGCCTTTTTGTGCATTAAAGGTCACTTCTGCTCTTTGCTCGGTAAATTTCTTATCAGGAATAAATCTCATTCCGTGCAGAAAACTTCCGCTTCCGTTTGCATTATTAAAAGTCATTTTTCCGTCTGCTATTGATGCTGTCAATGTTTCATATGATGCATTACCTACTGCTGCCCAACGCCAATTAGACATGGTTTCTGCATCGCTGAAATCATCCGTATATACTGAATGACTGTCTGTTGCGGTTATTGCAGCCGCAGATACATTTACTCCACCTAATAAAAGGGTGGTTACAATAATTGCCATAGAAAGGGTTATGCTTATAATGCGTTTTGTTAATTTTTTTACTGAATTCGACATTATATTTCCTCTTTTCTAAATTATTTATTCACTCACTGTTCTTTAAAGAACAGTGATTTGAATTACATTACTATATGAATAATTGCCTGATACTGTGTATTGTGGAATTTTTACACTTGCATTTTGCGGTGTAGTTGCCAGAATTTCGGTATAAATATTATTATGATTGTGACCGCAGAAAACGCCTTTGATAATATCGCCGTTACAGGTAATCAGGTTATAAATTTTATCGGACATTGCGTCACGGTTAAGTTCTCCGCCTATAAGCGAACTTGATTTACCGTAATTACTGTTGACACCATTTGGATTATCAATAATATCATAAGGTTCAACTAAATCTTTGCCCTCATCATCTCCCCAACCGGTACTGATAGGACAATGTTGGAATATTAGCACAGGTATTTGCTTTTCTCTGGCAGAATCAATATATTCCTTAAGTTTATTAAATTGAGCATCTGTATAAAGATATTTGTTTGTTGAATTATCCAACAACAACAGCATAACTTTTTCATTGCCTTCTTTATCGGATAAAACCTCACTGTGCAAATAAACATCGTTAGTCCAGAGATTTTTATTTAAATAATCATATTTTTCCTTAAGGGTATATTTTTCTTTATATCCGTTTCCGTTAATAGACGGCATTATTTCAGCGGTCTCATGATTTCCCATAGTCAGCAGAACATCATATTTATCAAGAATAACATTTTTAAGCAACTCCATACTGCCGAATGAATAATGATCCAGTAGATCACCTGTGATGACCGTTCTGTCAAACAATTTTCCGAATTCAAGAGACTTTACCGCAGCCAAAGTGTTATATTTATTCCCTCTGTTAAAATCTCTACCTTCATAAAGAGCCATAATTGTTGGATTGTTCTTATCCTCATCATTGACAGCATTAAAATGCACATCAGAAAAATGAATGATATTTACCGCACTTCCAACCCGTTTTCCGTTTATCGGAGAAATGCTAACTTCTGTAAGCCTCATTCCGTCTGACATAACCTTAAGTGTACGGGTAGTTTTTCCTTCTCTCAGTCTTACATCAAAGGTCTTAATCTCTGCTACAGGATTATTCTTAAAATATTCTCTTTGAGCCATTATCTTCTCGTCTCCCTCAGTCTGATTACTCTGTGTGACCTGACTTTTATTATCAGATAAAATCCCGCTCGCAGTTTTTGGGGAAGAACAACCGATTAAAGAAAAAATCAAAACCGCCGTTAAATTCAACGATAATAGTTTTATTGAAATATTTTTCATAAATTTTACCCTAATATCAGCCTATCCATTTAACCTCTTTTGGAGACTTATCAAAAGTACTTACCGCAGATTCAAGCGATTTTTGATCTGTAATACTGATGATTCCGCCGTCGGCATATCTCATTCCCTCTTTAGCCTCATTCTCTTTCTGATAGAAACTATTACCGGAAATGTTTATACCGCTTTGTTGGTGAGTACCGTCCCATTGCCAATAAACAAAATTACGTGTTGTGCAGTCAAAAATATTATTTTTAATGTTAAAATTACCCATATCTTCATAAACATGAGTCCATGCAACTATAGAGCCTACATCAGAAACATTAAATCGTTGCTTAGTCCAACCGTATCCAGTGAACCTTAAAATATTATTTTCAAAATAAATATTGTTAATAGAGCCATCTGCTTTTGAAATATACTCATCACCCTGTATAAAAAACTCCAAAGCATACGCTGTATATTCAATAAGGTTATCGGCATAGCGGATGTTATCATAATTGCTTCCTACAGAGCCCTGAAAGGTTATTCCTGTATCATAAATCTGATAAATCCAATTGTTGATTATGTTGGAATCCTTACAACTGTCCCAAAATTGTACTGCATTTCCGTAACGGCTTGAACCGGAAAGTGTCGAACCGCCAATCCAACCTATTTCACAATTCTGTACAGTTATTCCGTCATTATTTCCAATACACTGAACACCAAAAGTTCCTGCATATTTCATACAAATATTGTCTATAACAACATTCGATACTCCTGCTGTTAATGAGAATATCGCACGCTTTACACCTATTTCGATATCATCATAAACCTTATTAGGTCTTCCTTTATCAAAATACATATAAAGCACTCTGTCTTCAGTATTGTGATAAAAATCACCGTTTTCAGTAAGAGTCATAAGACCGGTCTTCTTTGTTCCAACTTCCTCACCGTGATTAAATACGATTATTCCCGCATCCTCCAAAGGAAAATCCATTTTCCAGACATTTTTCTTTTTTGAAGGCTTCCATAAACCTGGTTGAGCATAATTCTTTGCCGAGCCGTAAAGCACAGGCTTATCCCCATCACCGTATGCACCGTAAATCATACCGCTTTTCACAAATATTGCAGATGAAGTTCTGTATATTCCGCCTCGCTCAAAAAGAACAGTATCGCCTGGCATAAATGCCCATGAATTAGTATTTAAAGCATTGGTAGTTTTCCATGCTTTCTCAGGGGATTTACCGTCGTTGCTGTCATTGCCTTCAGGTGAAACATAATATGTTACACCCGAGGATGACAACTCATCTTTTGTATTAAGAATTTCCTGACGTTTTTTCTCAGCGGCTTCATCATAATCACTTTTCTGACCGTCATAAAGCACTGCTGTATTTCCGGTAGGTCTTATTTCCGGAATCACCGATTCATCTGTAACATTGACAGAATTACTAACCGTTCCTGCGGGCGTTTCGGGAGTATTCTTAGCACATCCGACAAGCAAAATCAAACAAAGAAAAACCGTAAAAAGACTTTTTATAATTTTGTACATTTTACATTCCCCTATTATTTGATTTTTTCTAATGTTCCGTTTGCTCCTGATACAGCCGCTTCTATTACCGACTTATAACTATTTAATTTTGTATTTACCTGTGATTCCTTTTGTCCCTTCATATTGGCCTTAAAAACAGAGGCGGTCAGACCAACTTCTTCTGTGAGAACAACCGCATCACAGTTAATAAATATATTCTTCTGTCCCATACACCACTTATAAACATCAAGGATTGTAGAATCACAGAAGAAGGATTCTTCATCATAATTCTGACCATCAAGATAATAACGCAGGAAATAATATGCTGCTTCGGGGTTTTTAGCGGTTTTTGGCACACCGTATGCTTCGTACTCTGTGAATTCCTGAACATAATCAATTCCTTCCATAGAAGGCATCGGAACACATCCTAATGAACCGGTGCTCTTCAAATCAGGCCAGTAATAATGAGTTCTTCTGCCGGAAATTGTAGAGTCACTGAAGAAGAGTATTTTTCCGCTACCAAAACGATCTCTTTCATAGATCAAATCATTAACAATACCCTTATCACTAAGATTTGCAAACATCTGCCAACCCTTTAAGAGATTAGGATCATCAACATTGCTTACAAATTTACCATCCTTATAAAGAACAGTACCTGCGCCCATCATATCGGCCACATCAGACCAACGGTATGTTGACCAAGGAAGATATTCTGAAGATGCCTCATTAAGAAAATCTTCGCAAACCTGAATAAATTTGTTATATGTCCACTCATTCTTCTTCCATAAAGTATAGGGATCTTCAAGATCGTACTTACTGATAAGGTTGCGATTATACCAAAGAATTTTAGGCTGTTGAATGAGGGTGTTTGCCATATTTACACCATAGGTTTTACCGTTGACGCTATAATAATTCTTTACATTGGCATCCCAAGCAGAATCATCAATATTAAAACCTTCAATATCATCCATCGGCTGAAGAACACTTAAAAGACCTAAATTCAAGTCCATAAGCCTTACAACATCAGGTCCTTCTTTTGCTGCAACCTTAGAAGCAATTTCAGTTGCATAATTAGCGTATGTACCCTTAACCCAATTAACAGTTATTCCTGTATCCTTTGTAAAGTTATCAATAACAGTTTGTGCATTTGTCACATCTGTAACATCATTCCATGAATACACCGTAATCGATGTGCCCTTTAAATCTTCGGGCATTTTTTTAAGTATATCCGCCCAACCGGAACCACCGCCAGAAGTCCCGCCACCGTTATCGGCATGCTGTTCTGTTCCTTGGTTATCACCACAGGCAGTTGTACAGCAAAGCATTATTAGCGAAAGTAATGCGACAAAAATTTTTAATAAAATACCTTTCATAAAAACAACCTCCATTTAAGCCGACAAAGATATAAACCATCTCGTCAAACAATTATATTTTTAAGCATATTTGCTTAAATTACCTTGTTTAGAACTTTTAATAGCAATATTATTAACTGAAATTTTTCCTCATTATCCCACAATACCGCTTGTGGCCACGCTGGCTATAAAACGTTTTTGCATAATGATATAAAATATCACTAACGGAATAACGCATAGAAAACTTCCTGCCATAATCATTGGTCCAAATAATATTTCACCCAAACCTGTTTGCGAAACAAAAGATGAATTGCTGGTTATATTAGCCAATTGAACACTTACAGGGAAATTAGATGAAAGATACATCTGTGCTAAATAATAATCGTTCCAATGCCAAACTATAGCAAATAAAGCCACTGTGATAATCGAATTGGAGGATGCAGGTATTATCACCCTCAAAAATGTTTTCCAAGGACCTGCACCGTCCAACCAAGCGGCTTCCTCAAATTCTTTCGGAAGTCCTTTGAAGAATTGCGAATAAATGTAAATAAACAAACCGCCCTTTAGTCCTACTCCAAGCAAAGAAGGTAACCAAAAAACAAACGGTGTATTTATTATGCTCGGTCTTATTTCAGTATTAATTATACTTCCTATAAGTTTTAAAATACCCATAAAATCCATATATCTGAAATTGACATACGAAGGAATTATTATCATAACTGTAGGAACCAGAATGGATAAAATCATCATTGCTTTAAAGATAAATTTACCTTTAAAATTAAAACGAGCCAAACCATAGGCTGCAACTGCACATGATGCGATTTCCAAAAAAGCCGAAACAATTTCATTTAAAAATGTACTTCCAAGAGCATTCCAGAAATCCATTGTTTTAATTGCAAGTTCAAAATTGCTGAATGTCATTTGCTTTGGAATCCACACAACTGATGGATCATAATAATCAATTGCACCTTTTAAAGAATTTACAATTATATAGATAAAGGGATAAAGCAAGGTATAACTGAACGCTATCAAAAACACATACCGCAGAAAAGCAGGAAAAAAAAGTTTAATGCTTTTAATCCGCTTACTTTTACTATCTGAAGACACCTTATCCCTCCTATCCTTTCTTTTTCTTCTTAAGAACTATAACCATTATTACTGAGATACCACCAATTAAAATCAAACCACAAACTATTGGTATTATAATCCAATAGATGTTATTGCTTTCCTGACTTATTGGATTTTCATTCGAAACATTCTTATCAGAACTAAAACCTATTTTCTTAAGCCATTCTGACATTGTATAATCGTCGCCGTACGCAGAGGCCCAATCGCCATCATCAAAGAATTCATCATTCAGATCGTTAACAAATATTGAAGCGTCATACGGCAAGAGTTCTGCTTCCTGTTTATAGCGAAATGTCTTTACTCCAAACTCGGTTTCAGGTTGATAGTTATAACTGGTTCCTGTCCAACCGTATAATCCCAGTTCAAAATCAGGATTAACAAACAGGTTTGTTTTAGAATTATCCTTAGAACTGTATACCTGTAAATCATAGAAATAAGCATCTGCACCAGTTATACCTGTTGTGAATCCAACCAACACTTCGCTTTTGCCATTTGATTTAACATCAACATCTTTAGGAACGGTAAACTGATATACTGTAAAACACTGCTTCAAATCCTGAGATTTTATCTCAAGTTCTTTTGCAAGAGCGGTGTAAGAACCGTCTTTTTTGATGAAAACCAAAGGCTTAGAACCGTTCTGAGCAAAATACTTTTCATACATCGAATAATAATAGGTTTCTCCGGGATTAAGTTCAACTATCTGACCCGGATGTGCATAATTCCATTTTCCGGTTATATGAAGCATGGGTTCTTCTTCAAATCTATCAAATGTCGGACGTTTGAAGTGATCTTTCTCAACCTTGACAAGTTCTACATCACCGTGAATAGTTTCTTTTACACCGTAATCAGATATGGGAAGATTGTTATATCCGTTTGAAGTCCAACCGTAAAGTCCTAGTGCAAAATCGGCATTCACAAACAAGTTTTCCTTGCTCTTATCAGATTTATCGTGCAAGAGGAAGTCTCCAAAATAGGCATCGGCTTCTTTCATACCGCAGGTGATACCAATCTTCATTTTCACCTTACCATTAGATTGGACTGTAGCAGCAGACGGAATTTTGAATTCATAATATTCTCTGTAATATTCATTATCCTGCTCCACCGTAACAAAATCTGTATAATTCACATACGCGCTTCCGTCAAAATAAAGCATAAACGGCATACTTCCATTTTGTTTCTCATATTTATAAGAAACTGCATAGATATAAGTTTTTGCAGGGTCAAGTTCCACTATCTGTCCGAATTTTGCGTATTCAACTGTACCTGTGTTATGCACAACCCAGTTGCCCTCAAGTTTTTCGAATTTCGGTCTCTTAAAGTAATCATCCTCTACCTTTACAAGTTCCACATCTCCTTGTATGG
>JAZQHI010000016.1:0-3683 GCA_045540535.1 Acutalibacteraceae bacterium
TCGGTCAGTCACGTCTTTGTATGCTTCTTTTGCAAAAGGCGCATATAGGTGAAGTACAGGTTTCAATCTGGCCCGAAAAGGAAATTGCTAAATGCAAGGCGAAAGGAATTAATCTTCTTTAAAATATTTTGAAAAATTTTGAAAAAAGTGTTGCATTTACAGTGAATTTGTGATATTATAAATCGTACGTGAGTTAAAGTATGCAGATTGGTCTGCGATACTATGTTGGGAGGTGTCATGATGCCGAATATTAAATCTGCTAAGAAGCGTGTTCTCGTTAGCAAGGCTAATTATGAACATAATAAGGCTTACCGTTCTGCTTTAAGAACTGCTATTAAAAAGGCTGATGCTGCTATTGATGCTAAGTCTGAGGATATGGCAGTTACCGTTAAGGCTGCAGTTAAGAAAATCGATCAGGCCGCTTCCAAGGGTATTATTCACAAGAATAATGCAGCAAATAAGAAGTCTGCTTTGGTTACTCGTTTCAATAAAGCAAACGCTTAAAATTTAATTGCTAAAAAACGCCGGATACTTTAAGTATCAACGGCGTTTTTTTAATGTGTAAAGAAAAAACCGCAGAGTTAAAACTCTGCGGTTTAAATTTAGAATAATCCGGTTATCTTGCCGTCTTCATCAATGTCAATTCGTTCTGCTGCAGGTGATTTCGGAAGACCGGGCATTGTCATAATATCACCTGTAAGAACAACTATAAATCCAGCACCTGCGGAAATTTTAACGTTTCTTACTGTTACGGTAAAATCTTCAGGAGCGCCGAGTTTAGTTGGGTCGTCAGAAAAACTGTACTGTGTTTTTGCAACACAAATAGGGCAGTTTTCAAATCCCATTTCGGCTAATTTTTGAGCCTGTTTCTTAGCGTTAGGTGTAAGAACTACACCGTTACCGCCGTAAATCTTTTTAACAACGGCTTCAATTTTCTCTTCAATTGTGCAGTCAAGTTCATAACTAAAGGTAAAGTTGCCTTTTTCTTCCTCGCAAAGACGTACAACTTCGCGTGCTAGATCTTCGCCGCCTTTGCCACCCTCTGCCCAAACGTTAGAAAGCACAACGTTAACACCAAGTTCTTTGCATTTTTCAATAATGAATTCAATTTCATTATCGGTATCGGTGGGGAAGCGGTTAACCGCAACAACACAAGGTAATTTATAAACGTTTTTAATGTTTGAAACATGGCGTAAAAGGTTGGGAATACCTTTTTCAAGAGCCTCAAGATTTTCTTCACCGAGAGCCTTTTTATCAAGTCCACCGTGCATCTTAAGTGCGCGTACAGTTGCAACCATAACAACTGCAGAGGGGGTAAGTCCTGCCATACGGCACTTGATATCAAGGAATTTTTCAGCGCCTAGGTCTGCGCCGAAACCTGCCTCAGTAATAGCGTAATCAGCCAATTTCATAGCCATTTTTGTAGCAGTTACCGAGTTACAGCCGTGAGCAATATTAGCAAACGGTCCACCGTGTACTAAAGCGGGTGTACCCTCAAGAGTCTGAACAAGATTGGGTTTTAAAGCATCTTTCAAAAGTGCTGCCATAGCGCCTGCTGCATTAAGTTGACCTGCGGTTACGGGTTCATCATTAAAATTGTAGCCTACAATTATTCTTGAAAGGCGTTCTTTAAGGTCTGTAATTGAAGAAGCAAGACATAAAACTGCCATAATTTCACTTGCAACAGTAATATCAAATCCGTCTTCTCTAGGAACACCGTTAACCTTACCGCCAAGACCGTTTGTAATAAAGCGTAATTGACGGTCATTCATATCAACACAACGTTTCCAGGTAATGCGGCGAACGTCAATTCCTAAAGCGTTTCCTTGGTGAATATGGTTATCAAGCATAGCGGCAAGTAAATTATTAGCCGCGCCTATAGCGTGAAAGTCGCCCGTAAAGTGAAGGTTTATATCCTCCATAGGTACAACCTGTGCATAACCGCCGCCTGCGGCACCACCCTTAATACCAAAAACGGGTCCTAAGGAAGGCTCGCGTAGAGCAACACAAACATTTTTACCTATTCTGTTCATACCGTCTGCAAGACCGATTGTAGTAGTAGTTTTACCTTCACCAGCAGGGGTAGGGGTAATGGCGGTAACAAGAATTAATTTGCCGTTTTCCTTTTCGGTTTTATTAAGTAAAGAAAGATCAATCTTTGCTTTATATTTACCGTATTGTTCAAGATAATCCTCTGAGATACCCGCTTTTTTTGCAATATCGGTAATGGGTTTCATTTCGCATTGTTGAGCAATTTCAATATCGGTTAAATAAGCCATAATTGTTTCTCCTTATTTAAAGTATTTTACTGCTGATTTAAACATTTTAATATCATATTCACCGGGTACATTCTTGTAAAGACCTGAACCCCAACGTTCACTATGACCCATTTTACCAAATACGCGGCCATCAGGTGAAGTAATACCCTCAATAGCGTACAATGAATCGTTAGGATTAAAGTGTATATCAGAAGTAGCGTTGCCATCAAGGTCAACATACTGTGTAGCAATCTGTCCGTTTGCAGCGAGTTGCTTGATAAGTTCTTCTGTTGCTAAGAAACGACCCTCACCGTGAGAAATCGGAACATTGTAAATATCACCAACATTAGTGTCGGCAAGCCAAGGTGATTTATTAGAAGCAATTCTCGTTCTTACAATTCTTGATTGGTGTCTGCCGATAGTGTTAAATGTAAGTGTCGGGCAATTTTCGTCAGTATCAATAATTTTACCGTAGGGAACAAGACCAAGTTTAATAAGCGCTTGGAAACCGTTACAAATACCGCACATAAGACCGTCCCTATTGTCTAGTAAATCAGTAACTTGTTCTTTAATAGCGGCGTTGCGGAAGAAAGCAGTAATAAATTTACCGCTACCGTCGGGTTCATCACCGCCCGAAAATCCACCAGGAACAAATATCATTTGTGCAGTTTTAACCTTTTCGGCAAAGGTTTCTACACTGTGGCTGATACCGTCTGCACTAAGGTTGTTAATAACAAAAATTTCAGGGTCTGCACCTGCATCGCGCATAACTTTTGCACTGTCAAATTCGCAGTTAGTACCTGGGAATACAGGAATCAACACCTTAGGAGTTGCAACCTTAATTGCGGGGGCAACACGAGTATTTGCTTCGAAAGAGAAGTTTTCAACGGGGGATTTGCTATCCTTTATGTTGCATTTATAAACGCTTTCAAGTTTATCTTCATAAATTCCGAGAAGTTTATGAAGGTCAACGCTTTCGTCTTTAAGGGTGATTTTACTGTCATCTGTAACAGTACCCAAAGCAATACCGTCATCAACATCTTCTATAACTTCAAGAATGAAACTACCGTAATTATAGCCGAAAATCGCTTTGTTGCTCATATTATCATCAAACTTAAAGCCTAAACCGTTACCGAAGCACATCTTCATTACGGCTTCACCAATACCGCCAAGACCCAATGTATAACAAGCGGCAACTTTACCTGCGCGCATAAGTTTAGTAACTGTAGCAAATGTTTTTAGCATTGATTCGGTGTTAGGAAGATTAGTTTCAGTATCATAAACAGGGCTTAATAAAATAACCTTGTTGCCCTTACTTTTGAATTCGGGCGAAACAATATTTTCAACCTTATTTGTAGTTACAGCAAAGGAAACTAGGGTAGGGGGAACATCCAAATCTTCAAAACTACCGCTCATAGAGTCCTT
>JAZQHI010000017.1:0-9734 GCA_045540535.1 Acutalibacteraceae bacterium
GGGCGAAATTGTTTACGACTTTTTCGATGCCTTAAAATCGCGCACTAAAGGGTATGCCAGTTACGATTACGAAACCAAAGGTTACGAAAAATCAAAACTTGTTAAACTTGATGTTATGTTAGCGGGCGATGTTGTGGATGCGCTTTCTTTTATAGTTCATACAGATAACGCTTATACAAGGGCGCGTAAAATTGCAGAAAAACTGAAAGACTTTATACCTCGTCAACTTTTTGAAGTTCCTATTCAGGTGGCGGTTTCGGGTAAAATTATTGCGCGCGAAACGGTTAAAGCGCTCCGTAAGGACGTTCTTGCAAAGTGTTACGGCGGTGACATAACACGTAAGAAGAAACTTCTTGAAAAGCAAAAAGAAGGTAAAAAGCGAATGAGAAAACTAGGCTCTGTTGAAGTACCGCAAGAGGCATTTATGGCAGTACTGAAACTTGACGAATAGAGGCGGCATTATGGAAAACAGAAAGACTTTAAGAAGAAAAGCAATTATCAGAAGACGGATTTTTTTGAGTTTGTGTGCTGTTGTCTTAGCCTTAATAATAGCGCTTTTCGTATTTATTATAACTTCGATTTTTAGCGCGCGTGACGGTGATAAGACCGATAACAGCAGTGCTCAGTCGGAAATTGTGACTTCTTCCGAAACTGTATCAGGCGGTGAAAGTTCACAGACCGAAAGTAACTCTCAAGAGGGTACCGATTACGTTACAATGGGTGAATTTACGCTTGACGCAAATTTCGGCAATCTGCTTTTAGTTAACGGCGAAAATCCTTTGCCGGATGATTATGACGCTAATGTAAGGGCAGACCTTGTTGAAATTGATGCTAAGTACCGTAATAATAACTATGTAACTCAGATTCATAAGGACGTATATCCTTATATAACCGCTATGGTTGCAAATGCTCAAAAAGACGGCGTTGATTTAAGGGTTTGGTCACCGTTTAGAAGTTATGCAATACAAAAGGATTTGTTCGATAAACAGGTAGCGCGCGTTGGCGGTGACGAAGAAAAGGCGGCAACTGTAGTAGCAAGACCGGGAACTAGTGAACACAACACAGGTCTTTGCGCCGACTTTAATATGGCGAGCGATACTTTTGAATCAACCGAAATGTACCGTTGGATGAAGGAAAATGCCGAAGATTACGGTTTTATTATGCGGTATTCCGAGGAAAAACAGAATTTGACAGGTGTTATTCACGAATCTTGGCATTGGCGTTTTGTTGGTATTAAACATGCAAAAGAGATTAATAAACTCGGTATGTGCCTTGAAGAATATGTTGAATATTTGAATAAAGATAATCAAAGTAAAGAAGAAAAAATAGAAGATAACTAGTTTTGGGGATAATTTTATGAAAAAAGGGTTTGACAATAAAAAATATATAGAATTACAGTCGCAAAACATACGTAAGCGTATAGCCCAGTTTGGCGGAAAACTTTATATGGAATTCGGCGGAAAACTTTTCGACGATTACCATGCAGCAAGGGTTTTACCCGGTTTTGAGCCTGACGCTAAGGTTAAAATGCTTTTGGAACTTAAAGATGAAGCGGAAATTGTAATAGTTATTAATGCTGATGCTATTGAAAAGAATAAGCGCCGTGGTGACCTTGGAATTACCTACGACCTTGACACCTTGCGCCTTATAGATGCTTTCAGAGAAATAGGTCTGTATGTTGGCAGTGTGGTTATTACCTGTTACACAGGTCAGCCCTCGGCAGAAAATTTTGAGAAAAGGTTAAAAACCCTTGGAATTAAGGTTTACAAGCATTACCATATAAATGATTATCCCTCTAATATACCGTTAATAGTTAGTGAGGACGGTTTTGGTAAAAACGATTATATTGAAACCACGCGTCAGTTGGTGGTTGTAACAGCACCAGGTCCCGGCAGCGGTAAGATGGCTACTTGTCTTTCCCAACTTTATCACGAGCATAAAAGGGGAGTTAAGGCGGGCTACGCTAAGTTTGAAACCTTCCCGATATGGAGTATTCCCTTAAAGCATCCCGTTAACGTGGCTTACGAGGCTGCAACGGCCGACCTTAATGACGTTAATATGATTGACCCTTTCCATTTGGAAGCATATAACGAAACCACAGTTAATTATAACCGCGATATTGAAATTTTCCCCGTGCTTAATTCAATGCTTGAAAGTATTCTGGGCGAGTCCCCCTATAAAAGTCCTACCGATATGGGTGTTAATATGGCAGGATTTGCTATTTGTGATGACGAGGTGGTTAAAAATGCCGCTAAGCAGGAAATTATACGCAGATATTATGCGGCGCTTGTAAACGCGCGTCAAGGTATGGGCGAGGCTTCAGACGTTTCAAAAATAGAACTTCTTATGAAGCAGGTAGGCGTTACTGTTGAGGATAGAACTGTTGTATCCGCCGCCCTTAAAAAAGCCGAGGACACAGGCGCACCTGCAGTAGCAATAGAACTTCAGGATGGCACAATAATAACCGGTAAAACATCAAGTCTTTTAGGGGCATCATCTTCGTTACTCCTTAACTGCTTAAAGGTGTTAGCAGGTATACCCGATGATATAAACTTGATTTCACCTACAATTATTGAACCTATTCAAAAACTTAAAACTGATATTATGGGTAACCATAATCCGCGACTTCATACCGATGAAATTTTAATAGCGCTTTCTATCTGTGCTGCTACAAGCGATATTGCTCGCAAGGCGCTTGATCACGCTCATTTACTAAGAGGCCTTGAGGCACATTCAAGTGTTATTTTATCCCGAGTGGACGAAAACGTTTTCAGAAAACTTGGTGTTAATATAACATTTGAACCTAAATACCAAACTAAAAAACTTTATCACAACTAACAAAAAAGGCAGAAACGAAAATTCGTTTCTGCCTTTTATCATTATTCAAGTTCGTTATCGCTACGTATTTTTTTAATCCATTTTCCGCTTTTTAGCCTTAAAACGCACCAAATCGCTTTTAATACCTGATCTATTTTAAGGAAAAAATAAATCCAGAATGCAGGAAGATGAAAAACAAGGCCTGCCAGAACACCCAACGGCACAGATGCTATCCAAAGAAAAATATTGTCGGTTAGCATCAGCATTTTAGTGTCACCGCCACCGCGAAGAACACCTTTGGTCATAATACTGTTGGTTGCTTGGAAAAGGATTATTATACTTATAGACCACATAAGTTGCCGCGCTATAGAAGCCGTTTCGGCAGATAAATTGTACCCCTTTATCATAGGCTCGCTTATAAGCATAATAACCGTTGCGGCAAAAAGACCGAAAACAAAGCCGAGTCCTAAAAATGCATATCCTTGACGGTGGGCTTTTTCGCGGTCGCCCGTTCCTAAAGTATAACCCGTAACGATTGCGCCTGCCTGAGAAAAACCTTGTGTAAAAACAGAACTTAACTGTTGTGTAACGGCGGTAACTGCATTAGCCGCAACAAAACTTTCACCCAGTCTGCCAATTACCATAGCAACTGAATTATTACCAAGGGCTAAAATACCGTCACTTATAAGCACAGGGATACTGATTTTAATATATTCTTTCCAAAGGTTGCCGACTTTTAAGAATAAATCTTTAAATCTAAAGCCGATTTCTTTATCCTTAAAGAAAAGGTAACCGCAAATTGCCGCAAATTCAAAAATTCTGGCTATAAGCGTGCCAATTGCCGCACCTGCAACATCCATAGGGGGAACCCCTAATTTTCCAAAAATAAATATGTAGTTTGCGCCAACATTTATGAAAAACGCCGCAATAGATGTGTAAAGCGGAATTTTTACCTGCCCCACATTTCTTAGAACTATAGTGCAGGTGAGCGACAGCCCTAAAAGCAGATACGAGGCAACTGAATATTTTAAATATCTTATACCAAGGTCAATAATGTTTTGTTCGGTAGTATATATTTTCATTATATGTTCAGGGAAAAGAAAAGTAGCAATACTGAAAATAAGTGCCATACCGATACAAAGCCTTAGCATTATTGCAACGGTCTTTTTAAGGGAAGATACATCTTTCATACCGTAGTATCTTGCAACTAAAACTGAAGCGCCCATACCAATTCCCATACAAAAAATATGGAATATAGTAATAAACTGGTTAGCGAGCGACACTGCCGATAACTCTGTTTCACCTACAGTTCCTACCATTATGGTGTCCATCATATTAACACCTGTAGTGATAAGCCCCTGAAGCGCTATCGGTATTGCAATTTTGGTTACGGTTTTATAAAATGATTTGTCTTTTGAAATTAAATTTTTAATCATTGTATTTTCTTCGTTTCGTTGGGGGCTACTGAATAGAGCGTTTGTCCGTACATAAACCAAACGGTTGTTGCTGTAGGATTATGAACTATAGAACTATCTGCACTGAAAATAAGGGAATTAAATGCCGTAACGTAATCGTAAATTTCGCCGTTTGTGGCATACCATATATCCTCTTTACCGCCAAGTTTCTGGCAAATTTCTTCAAGTCGGTCCCAATTATTGTTGTTGTCAAATTCGAAACTGTGACCCCAAAGATAGAATAATCTGCTCATAAGCCGCGACTGATAACCATTATTACAGTCAATATTCAAAAACTGCTCAATGTAATTGAAAAGTTCAGGATTATCGTGGTGAGCGGTAGGAATCCAGTTGTGCCAGTCACTCGGTAAATAGAAGTCGTTATTATCGCCGCCAAGAGAGCGCGAGTAGGTAATACCCAACGCCGTAAGGTAATTTTTAACATCTTCATAGCAAAGCCCGTTTTTAAAAGTGGTGATGCCTGAATCGGGGTATGCCATACCTCTTACAATAATTCCTAAAGCGCTTTCAAGCCCTGTTCGGCAGTCTAAAACGTCCTTAATACCGTCAGCCGTGCTTTGTAAACCGTTTGCAAGGTGGCTTGCGGTATGAAGCGCTACTTCGTGACCTTTGTCGAGGTAATATTTTTTTATTTCTTCTTTAGTCAAAGTCCAATCGCCTATATTTTGGGAAATGCGAGAACTGTTAACATTAAAGGTTACTTTAATACCGTATTTATCGGCAGTTTCAGCAAGTTTTATATCAGCGCGGCAACTGTCGTCATAACTGAATGTTACGGCTTTTGCCTTGCCTTCGGGAAAACGCAAAAATTTGTATTTCATAATATCCGTCCTTATATACTAAATTTTTTCAGGTGTAAAACCTAAATCTTCAAGTTCAGTGAGTGCAGTTTTAAGGCAGTGGTCGCAACCATCAACCGTTACGGTCTTGCTTTCAAGGCTGACTTCAAACTTAACGCCTGTTTGAGAAAGTGATTTTTCAATTCTTTCTACGCATTTATTGCAATGCATATCAGGTACGGAAATTTTGTGTAACATTTTTATTTCTCCTTGTAATTATAATTTTTTAAATCTTAATCTTAACGCGTTACTAACTACAAATACAGAACTCAGCGACATTGCAAGTCCGCCAAGCATCGGGTTCATAAGCGGTCCGCCCAAAGCGTATAACACACCTGCCGCTACAGGAATTAATATAACATTGTAGCAAAACGCCCAGAACAAGTTCTGTTTAATGTTAGTAATAGTAAGTCGCGAAAGCCTTACTGCGCGCGCAACATCAAGCGGGTCATTTTTCATAAGAACTATATCAGCCGCTTCTATCGCAATATCACTGCCGCTTCCTATAGCACAACCTATATCTGCAGCGGTAAGGGCAGGGGCGTCGTTAATACCGTCACCAATCATCATAGTGCTGCCCCATTTTTGTTTAAGGGTGTTTATAATTTCTGCCTTTTGTTCGGGAAGAACCTCTGCAAAAATTTCATCCGCTCCTAAAGCAGTGCCTATATGTTCAGCACAAAGGCGGTTGTCGCCCGATAAAAGCACCGTTTTTATACCCAAATCTTTTAGTTTTGTTAAAGCGTCTTTAGATGTTGGTTTAATTTCGTCGGCAACGGCTATAACACCTAATGTTACACCGTTTGCACTTACCATTATAAGCGATTTGCCCGAGTTTGCAAGTATATTTGCAGTTTCTTTATATTTATTAATATCTATTCCGTTTTCTTCTAAGAAAGCAGGTTTTCCAACCAAAACTTTCATAGTATCTATTGTACATTTAATGCCCTTGCCCGATATATTTAGGAAGTTTTCGGGTTTTTCTGTAATTTTAATGTTATTTTCTTTTGCAAATTTTAAAACCGCTTTGGCTAAAGGATGCTCAGAACCGCTTTCTGCCGTAGCAGCAAGGCTAAGGCACAAATTACGGTCATCACTTAAAATATCGGTTACAACAGTGTTGCCTTTTGTAAGAGTACCCGTTTTATCAAACACAGCCACTTTTACTTTATGTGTGGTTTCTAAGATTTCGCCGTTTCTAATTAAAATTCCATTTGTGGCGCCGAGCCCCGTTCCTACCATAATTGCAGTAGGAGTAGCAAGCCCTAAAGCACAGGGGCAGGCTACTACAAGCACGCTGGTAAAAATTTTAAGGGTAAAAGCAATATCACGTGAAATTATAAACCAAACAATCGCCGAAACAGTAGCAATTAATATAACCGCAGGCACAAAAATGCCCGAAACTTTATCCGCCGTTTTGGAAATGGGGGCTTTTTTGCTATTAGCATCTTCAACGAATTTAATTATTTTAGAAAGGGCGGTATCTTCGCCAATACGCGTAACTTTTGCGTAAATCAGTCCGTTAATATTAAGACTGCCGCCTGTAATAGCAGCACCAACACTTTTTTCGGCAGGCAAACTTTCACCTGTAAGCATAGATTCGTCAACATTTGTTTCACCCTCTGTAATTACAGCATCAAGTGGAATTTTAGCACCCGGTTTTATAACAATAATTTCTCCAACGGTTACTTCTTTAGTAGGAACGGTATACTCTTTACCACCGCGCAAAACGGTTGCGGTTTCGGGTGATAGTTCCATTAATTTTTTTATTGCATCGGCTGTTCTACGCTTACTTTTTCGCTCGAAAAACTTGCCTAACATTATAAGTGTTATTATAACGGCTACCGATTCAAAATAGAGGTTATGAACCGCGTGGGGATTTTTGTAAATTGTATAAACAGTTACAATACTGTATAAAAAGGAAGCCCCTGCGCCCATCGCTACAAGCGAGTCCATATTCGGATGCCCTTTAAAAAGCAGAGGAATTCCGTTTGTAAAAAACTTTCTGCCAAAAAATAATGCGGGCAGACAAAGTAAAAGTTGACTCAAAGCAAAATTATAGGGCGCGGTTTCTAAATTTAAGAATTCGGGTAAAGGCAGATTTTCAAAAAGCATTTGCCCCATAGAAATATAAAGAAGTATCGTACTGAAAATTGCCGAAATTATAATTGGCAGCGGTGATTCGGCCTTGTCTTTTGTCTTTTTTTCTATATTTTCCTCTTGGGGTTTATCGGCTTCAATGCCGAAACCTGCTTTTTCTACAACCCTTATAAAATCAGCATTTCCTGTTTTTTCAGGGTCGAAAGTCACGGTCATTTTACCTGTAATAAGGTTAACTTCACAACTTTCAACACCCTCAAGCCTTGACACAACCCTTGTCACCGAGGCCGAGCACGCCGCACAGGACATACCGCTTATAATATATTGTTTAGTTTCCATTAAATTCTTCCTTTCAAGAACGCAAGTTTGCAATTGCTAACCATATTAATTATAATACTTTGCCGCCTTTTGTCAAGAAGTTAAATTAGCAGAAAGAACGGGAAATTTTTTGGTGGGGCAGGGGCTTTGTGTATGTTTTTATAAAGTAAAATCGACAAGGTTCACGAGAACCTTGTCGATTTTGAAAAAGGAACACAAATTCAAAGTGCATTGGAAATTTAAACTACGTATTCAAATCCATGCATATTATTCAGGCAAAAATATATTTTACGAATTTACAGAATAGTCTTTTTTGAATCCATGTGCGCCAAAAATTTGCCACGTTCCAATGCCGAGCCGTCCTATAATTGATTTACGTTCTTCAGTGCAAAGTTTAGGAACGGTATCCACGGAAGTCATCAAAATAGGTGCGTATTGGTTATATTCTGCTTGTTCGGGTGTTAATCCATGCACATTAATATATATATCACCGGTAATAGCGATATGCTTAGAATATTCAATCAATACAATTTCACCGGGTAAATGACCGCCTTTTCCTTCATAAACTTCAAAATGTAATTCTTCAAAATCAAAAAAACCGATTTGAGTAAGGGGTTCAGTCAAATTTTCAATATTGCTCCACATAGTCTTTATCTTATCGGGATTTGTTGCCTGATAAGAGGTAAGTATTTTACAGATATTTATATATGGCTTATGTAGAGGATTTTTTTCTCTGTAACCGTCATTCCCAAGATATTCATTCTTTAAGCATAGAGCCGTTTTTGGACTTGCCATTATTTCATCAAACAACGGCAGCAAACCGCAGTGATCAACGTCTGCATGCGTTACAAGGATAGTTTTCTTAATCTCATTAAAGTTAGGAACAACCCTCTGTATAACTTCCAGCATTTCATCTTTATAGCAAGCATATCCGCTATCAACAAACAGCACTTTATCATTGCTTTTAATAATAATTGTATTACTGCCGCAAGGAGGTTCTATCAAAATAATTTCTGTGTTATCAGAAATCTTATGTGTGCTGACTCTCGGTGCGAAAGATTTTCCTTTAGAAGCACCAAGCAGTTCGGCAAATTTACTGATACTGTCAAAGGTTCTGTATGGGGATAACCCTTGCTCATCAAGTGTTTGCATAGCAAGATTAACGTGTACCAAAAGTTCTCGACTGACTTCTTCGGAAAGCCCCATAGTTTGAGCCAATCCCATAACATAAGTATTATAAAAAATACTATTGTCGTAAACCTTTTCCGAACTGTTATAGTTAATCACACGAACCTTACACAACTTTTCGGCTTCTGAAAGAAATTCGGAAATTTTGTCAATGTCCTCAACATATAAACCCATCTTAAAGTATTGATAATCCGTGCCGTTTTCCTGAGAACTGATATAAGAAATATTGAAGTTAAAATCATTGATAAGAGTCAAGACATTTGTAACACTTCCGGGTTTATCATAAAGGCAAAATTCAATTAACACAACGCTTGTCTTATTCGCACTACTTTGCAGATATCCGATTTTTTGGAGTTCAATATCCGCCTTATTTAACTGTTCTTCTGTTCCCTCGGCATCGATAAAAAGTGTGTGTGAGTCAACTGCTTTGTTATAACTTACACGGGTAATATTAATTCCCAAAGCAGAAAAACATTTACTTGCTTTTAAAAATGCGCCTATATGGTTTGGCATAGAAGTTACATAAGTTTTTTTCAAAGTAAATCACCTCATTTAAATTATGTCAGTCTGTATTTTACGATAGCCTCGGTAACATCGGTTAAAACAAGTTCTTCGTTTTGATTATAAACTTCCATTGCTACCTCGGCCAATACTTTTTTTACTTCTTTTTACGAGGTTTGTTATAATGGCTATGGTTGCGTTACCCGCTAACACATCATCGGCAAAGATGTATTTTCCAGCAATCAGTTCAGCGAAAAACATATCGCATAACCTCGATAAATTATAACATACTTAATGAAATATTGCTACGCAATATAAAACAAATCACTAATACGCCTCAGCGTATTTCATAGTGCAGGTTATTTTATATGCGGTAGCATATTTCACAAATCCCGTTAGGGATTTATTTAATTAAAAAAGCACCCACAAAGTCGATGCTTTTTTGGCCCGCTCGAAGGGATTCGAACCCCCGTTCTTCAGAATCGGAATCTGCTGC
>JAZQHI010000018.1:0-5847 GCA_045540535.1 Acutalibacteraceae bacterium
CATAAAAAAAGCAGGTAGATTTTTTTACTAATCTACCTGCTAACTCTCTTTTAGCTAAAAACAAGCATAAAAAAACAGGTAGAATTTTTAAATTTTCTACCTGTTAATAGTGAAATACTTGGTTTTCGGGAGTTTATGTCCCCTCAAAGTCTTAAAATAGGGATTTGGCATCTATTGTACGCTCCTGCATTTTCAGGGGGTCACATTGCCCTCAAACCCGCATGAATACTGATAAAAAAATGGACGCATCTATTTGATACGTCCATTCTGGCGGAGTAGGAGAGACTCGAACTCTCGCGCCGGGGTTTAGCCGGCCTACGCCCTTAGCAGGGGCGCCTCGTCACCAACTTGAGTACTACTCCAGATGCTGTACGTTGTATTTTAATATTAAAAATGGCGGAGAGGATGGGATTCGAACCCATGTGGGATTGCTCCCAAACGGTTTTCAAGACCGCCTCGTTATGACCACTTCGATACCTCTCCGAATGTGACTAAAATATTTTAACATAAAGTTTTCAAAAAGTCAATATTAATATTTACTATTTTTGTTTTATTTTAATTGGTTTTAAACTAACCTATCAAATTGGCAAGCGACAAGCCCCAAAAAACATATATATTTATAACGATTATATATGTTTTTGGAGGTAATTACAATGTTCAAACTATTAATGGATTTGGCGTTTAATCTTTATTACTTTGCTTTACACGTGACTGGCGGAGGTTCGTACCCACAACCCTTATCCCCACAAAAAGAGAACGCTTTACTTGAAAAAAGCCGCAACGGCGATATTGAGGCCAGAAACACGCTTGTAGAGCACAATTTAAGACTTGTTGCTCACATTGTTAAAAAGTATTACGCTACGGGTGCCGATCAAGACGATTTGATATCTATTGGTACAATAGGGCTTATAAAAGCAGTTTCAACCTTTAAGGCTGACAAAAACATCCGCCTTGCAACCTATGCCGCAAGATGCATTGAAAATGAAATATTAATGTTTTTCAGAAATCAGAAAAAGGCGGCTCAAGATGTATTTATAAGCGAGCCTATTGACACCGACAAGGATGGTAACGCGCTGACACTTATTGACATTATCGCTGATAAGCGAGATATATTAGAAGAAATAGACACAAAACTCAAATTAGAAAAACTGCGCAAAATAATTGGGACCACGCTTGACAAACGCGAATTAGAAATAATAGAACTTCGTTACGGACTTGGCGGCAGAAAGGAATTGACCCAACGCGAAATAGCAAAAAAACTCAATATTTCGCGCAGTTATGTGTCCAGAATAGAAAAATCCGCCTTAGAAAAACTAAGGCGGAAAATGTAAACAATTTATATTTATGCTCTGATCTTTTTAATTGATACTACTGCAGCAAGCAAAGCCACACTAAGTACACCTAAAACAGTAAACATTGTATTGTCCCCTGTTTTATCCGAAACACCAATGCTTGTTGCAGTCTGCTTATCTACGATAACAGAAAGTTTCTCATAATCTTCCTCAATTAAAAACTCAACCTTACCGTCTGCAACGATTTTAACATCTACCTTTTGAATTGTACCGTCTTTCTTTTGAACCAAAACATAAGCGGTTGAAGTAGTTTTAAGACCCTTAATTTCAGCAGAAACTACCGCAGGATATTGGGGGGTGCCCTCTACCTTAACAACATACTGAACAAGGTTTGTTTCTTCCTTAGACTGAGGCTTTAATTCTTCTTTCATTTGCTCTTTTTCAAGTTCTATAAGTTCGATACTAGCCTTGTTACCGTCCTTATCATTGATACCAATGATTATTACAACGCCCTCAACTTCAGGCGAGGGTGCTGCACTTACCGAAAGAAATGAGCAACCGACAACAAGAATAAGTGCCACCAAAAGCGAAATGATTTTTTTCATTTTAACCACCGTTTCCTTTCTTAGATATAAATTTAAAATTGTTTATATCTTTTAAGCCGCCGTTATGGCAGGCAGCGCGCCTATTAAAAAGTGTAAAAACACTTAATTAACCTTTTGTTTTATAGAAATTTTCTAAAACCATATTATAAAGTGTTTCTTGGTCAACTGCGAAAGTTTCATAAGTACCGTCAAATCCGCTTTCGCCCGCTATATTCAAAACATTGAATTCAGCATTAATCAGTTGCGAAGCCATATATGCAACACTCGCAGAATCAAGGTCGGTTACCGATTCTTTAGCGATTTGCTTATATATATCAACAGGTAACGAAAGGTTTTTAGCAACCTTACTTTTAGCAAGTGAAACAAATTTCTTTATAAAATCCTTTTGCCTTTCGAGTCGCGGAGCGTTACTCTCCCCTCTTGCACGCAAATAATTAAGTGCATTGCTTCCGTTTATTCGCAAAGTGTCGCCCTTTTTGAGTTGCGGAAAAGCCAAAGGCAAATCCTCATTTAAAACAACATCAAAACTTCCTACAGAATCAACAATTTGTTTTACTGCATCAAAATAAATGGTGTAATAAGCATTTATCGGTACGCCATAAAAAAGACGCGACACAGATTTTGCACAGTTGAGTGAAGACTGCTCATCCGTTTTGCCGTAAGAATATGCAAGGCAAATCTGCTGTTCTTCGGTAGCGTAATACTCACCGTCAGCATCGAAAACATCAACACCCACAAGAGTATTTCTTGATATTCCAAATATATTCACCTTGTTTGCCGCGGTATTCACGGATGCCAGATATACAGCATCAGCCTGACCTTGCGATTTTCTTTTATCAAGATCCTTATCTACACCCAAAAGCAGAATATTTACGATATCCTCATTATAATAATACGCTTTACCGTTATGATAAACATCCGCCGAGTAATCAAAATCGTCCGACAGTTCCAGTTTTTCATCCGCCAAAAGATTATCTTTAAGGCGGTGCTCACCTATTTTTATTATAACAAAAATAGTGGTGGCAAAGGTAAGTAAAAAAACAAGAATTATAGCAAGAACCAAAAACAAACGTTTATGCTTACGGATTCCTACTGTCATAAACTAATACCCCCTGTACCAAAAAACGCTCCTCGTCCCTTGCAGTGCAGGTTGATAAGGTTATTATCTTATCATCAGTATCAACGGTCATATCCTCTCTAAAATGGTTGCTAAGACTTTTAAAGCCATAAATCGTATCAAGATACAACTGCCGCTCAGCCTCATCGCTGAAATCAAAACTCATAAGAATATGTCGGTCATCAAAAGTATATGCCGCGAATACCCTATACTTGAGTATTCTACCCGGTAAATAAATTTCAATATACTGATTTGCATCAAAAAAGGTTTTGTCCCTATATCTTTTAAGACTTCCGAACATAGTACCGTTTTTCATATTATGCCCATAAATTATTGTATTGTAATCACTGAAATCCTTACTGTTATAGGGTTGTGTATAAATTGTTCCGTAAGCAGATTTTTCTTTATACATATTATGGGTTAAATAAAAACTTTTTTCGGTTTCGTTCTGCAAAATGGGGTAATCTACATTAGCGTTAGGAATACTTATCCAAGCGTAAACGTCAGAATTGACCGCCTTTAGTTCTTCAAAATCAACCGGAGTTTCTACAACAATCGGCTCGCTAGAAGACTGCGGTACCGAAATTTCAGAATTCACAAATTTATCGCCTTTATCAACGGGTTTGTTCGCATAATACATAACGATAATATAAACCGCACAAGCGGTTATAACCGCAATTGCAATAGTAAGTAAAACAATCCAAAAAACTTTTTTCTTGTTCGTTTTAATACACTCCTAGTGTGGCGTTGAATAATATTATAATACAAATAATTTTACAGAGTAATTATATCACAGTATATTTTTAAAGTCAATTAATTATTTCTGAAAAAGGCCAACTTAAAAGCCTGCTTGAAACTAATCAAACAGGCTTTTAAAATTTTAAGCATTTTCAATTTCGCTGATACTTTGTTCTATCATTTTTATTTTTTCAAGAACTTTACTGAGTCCTGCCTTTTGTTGCTCAATTAAAGCGGCAGGCGCTTTTGCCAAGAAACCTGGGTTATTAAGTTTCTTTTCGAAAAACTCCTTATCAACATTTGCTTTATCAAGTTCTTTTTTAAGGCGCTCAATTTCTGCCGCAAAATCAACAAGTTCATTCATCGGCATAAAAACGGTAGCGTTATCGGTAATTACGCGAACCGCGCCCTCATCGTTGTAACTATCAGCCGCGTTAACTTCAGATGCGAAAGCCAAACGGCAAATATATGCCGAACCTTTAAGGAATGTTTCATTTTCGCCTGAAACTATATAAACCTTTGCTTTTCTTGAAGGCGGAACATTCATTTCGGCTCTGCGGTTACGGATGGCCTTGATAACGTTCATAATCTTTTCGAAATCAGCCTCTTCACTTGCAAATTCAAGCTCGTTGCTGAACTTAGGCCATTCGGTAATCATTAACGCCTCACCATTGTGCGGCATTGATTGCCAGATTTCCTCAGTAATAAACGGCATAAAGGGGTGAAGTAGTGCTAAAGTATTTGTAAACACATATACAAGAACACTTCTTGCAGTATCTGCCGCCTTTTTATCGTCACCGTTAAGGCGCGACTTACAAATTTCAATATACCAGTCGCAGAAAACATCCCAGATAAATTCGTAAAGTTTGCTTACTGCAAGACCCAACTCAAATTTATCAAGATTTTCTGTTACTTCGGCAATTAAGGTGTTGTATTTTGAAAGTATCCACTTATCTTCAAGCGCTAAAGCCGACATATCAAGCGGAATTATTTCATCGTTTTCAAGATTCATAAGAATAAATCTTGCGGCATTCCAGATTTTGTTTGCAAAGTTACGGCTAGCCTCAACACGCTCGGGTATATAACGCATATCGTTACCGGGACTATTACCTGTTGCGAGTGAGAATCGCAAAGCATCAGCGCCGTATTCGGCAATGATTTCAAGCGGGTCTACACCGTTACCCAAGGATTTAGACATTTTTCTGCCCTGAGAATCGCGTACAAGACCGTGAATAAGAACAGTATTAAAAGGCACTTCGCCCGTTTGTTCAAGACCCGAGAACATCATTCTCATTACCCAGAAAGGAATGATATCGTAGCCGGTAACCAAGGTATTTGTAGGATAATAATGCTTAAAGTCTTCAGTTTCTTCAGGCCAGCCTAAAGTTGAAAAAGGCCAGAGCGCTGAAGAAAACCATGTATCAAGGGTGTCGGGGTCTTGCTCTATATTCTTGCTTCCGCAATGAGCACAAACCTTTGGCTCGGTCTTAGAAACGGTAATCTCGCCGCAATCTGCACAGTACCAGGCAGGGATTCTATGACCCCACCAAAGTTGACGTGAAATACACCAATCCTTGATATTTTCAAGCCAATGGAAATATACCTTTTCAAATCTTTGGGGCACAAACTTTGTGTCGCCCTTTTTAACTGCATCAATAGCAGGGGTAGCAAGCGGTTTCATTTTAACAAACCACTGTTTAGAAACCTTAGGTTCTACTGTAGAACTGCAACGGTAGCAAGTACCTACATTATGGGTATAATCCTCAATTTTAACAAGCGCACCCTCGGCTTCAAGGTCAGCAACAATCGCTTTGCGCGCATCGTATCTGTCTAAACCGGCGTATTGGGGATAATCGTCAACAATTTTAGCGTCATCGGTCATAACGTTGATAACGGGAAGATTATGGCGAAGACCAACTTCAAAGTCATTAGGGTCGTGAGCAGGTGTGATTTTAACAACACCTGTACCGAAATCCATTTCAACGTAATCGTCAGCAACAACAGGGATTTCGCGGTGAACAAGGGGCAAAATAAGGGTTTTGCCTACCATATCCTTATAGCGTTCGTCATTGGGGTTAACTGCAACTGCAGTATC
>JAZQHI010000019.1:0-19736 GCA_045540535.1 Acutalibacteraceae bacterium
TTTAAATTTTTTTAACAATAGTTCATAATTTCTTAATTTTTTCACCATTCTACCATTAAAAAAATATTCTATACTTTAAATCAACAAATGATTTAAAGGAGAAATGTTATGTATATATTCAAAAATGCATTACGTTGTATCAGCCGCAGTAAAGCCAGAAATATTCTAATAGGTATAATTGTTTTAGTCATAGCAGTTTCTGCTTGCATTGGTTTATCCATACGGCAAGCCGCAGAAAAGGCACGAAAAGAAACACTTGAAACACTATCTATAACAGCAACTATTTCTTTCGATCGCCGTTCCGCTATGGATAATATGCAAAAGCCTGCCCAAAATCCAGAAAATAATACGAATGATCCCCCTGAATTTGACCGTTCACAGTTTTCTGAAATGATGAACGGTTCTTCCGATCTTACAATAGACGAATATAAAACTTATTCAAAAGCCGAAACAGTAAAAGATTTTTATTATACACTATCCTTATCCGTAAACGGAAACGAAAACCTTGTTCCAATTTCTTTAGAAGCCGAATCAGAAACAGAAAGCGAAAACGAAACCTTTGACAGAAAAAACAATGTGAGCGGATTTGGTAGTAAAGGTGGAAAAAACAAAATAATGGGCGCTAATGCTGACTTTACCGTTATAGGATACAGCAATGAAACCGCCATGACCGATTTTAAAATAGGAAGTTCCTATATTACAGATGGTTCTGTTTTTGCAGAGAACAGTGAAAATTATGAGTGTATTATCTCAGAAGAACTCGCAACATATAATTCGCTGTCCGTTGGGGATACAATTAATATATCTAACCCAAACAACGAAGAAGAAATATATTCACTCACAATTACCGGTTTATACACCGACACTACCGCAAACCAAAACAGTTTTTCGGAAATGGGTATCACCTCAACCGACCCTGCAAATAAAATTTATATGAGTTATACCGCCCTAGAAAAAATAATTAATATTTCTGCCGAAAATTCAACAACACAAACAGATGAAAATACAGGGCGACAATTTGAAACTAAACTAACCGGCTCATTAGATGTTACCTATACATTTGCTAATGCAAAAGATTATGAAAAATTTACAGAAGATGTATATGAAATGGGACTTGATGAAAGTTATACCGTTTCTTCGAGTGATTTAACAGCATTTGAAAACAGTTTGATACCTCTTACTACACTTAGCAAAACTGCAGGTTACTTTTTAGCGGTAATACTTATAATCGGCGGAATAATTTTAATTGTACTAAACATTTTCGGTGTCAGAGAACGAAAATACGAAATTGGTGTACTTACCGCAATGGGAATGAAAAAAGGGTTGGTAGCGCTACAGTTCATTACCGAAATATTTGCTGTGACTTTAGTCGCCGTTATAATTGGAGCAAGTATTGGGGCGGTATCCTCTGTACCAGTAACAAACGCACTTTTGGAAAGTCAGATTGCATCAACTGAAAACAATATACAAAATGTTGAACAAAACTTCGGCAGAGGTGAAATGCCACCCGATAAAAATTCTACAATAAACGAAAATAACAAATTCGGCGGAATGTTTAATATGTTCAAACCGCAAAATATGGAAAATTATATAACCGAAGTGTCCTCTGCTACCGATTTTACGGTAATTCTTCAAATGCTTGGAATCGCAATAATGTTAACACTTTTTGGCGGTGCCGCATCAATGTTGTTTATTATGCGTTACGAGCCACTTAAAATACTAGCAAACAGAGATTAAATAAGGAGAAAACAAAATGTCAGTTTTAGCATTAAATAATATAAGTTTTTCTTACGGTACAACCCCTGTTTTAGATGATTTATCACTTGAATTCCAAAGGGGAAAAATGTACTGTATCATAGGAAAATCAGGTGCAGGTAAAACAACGCTTCTTTCTTTATTATCCGGATTAGCCTCACCTAATAAAGGCACTATAACCTATGATGGCAGAGATATTAAAACTATTGACAAATACAAATTCAGAAGCAAATACATCGGTGTTATTTTCCAGAGTTTTAATCTTATAACAAAATTTACTGCTATAGAAAATGTACTCTTATCGATGGATATTGCAGGATTAAAGAGCAAAAACCGCAAAGAAAAAGCAATGGAACTGCTTTTAAACGTAGGACTTAACGAAGATGAAGCAAATCGCCGAATTCTTACACTTTCAGGCGGGCAACAGCAACGCGTTGCAATAGCGCGTGCACTATCTTATAACCCAGATATAATTCTGGCTGACGAACCGACAGGCAACCTCGACATCGAAACTCAACAGGAAATTATGGAAATCTTTAAATCCCTTGCTAAAAACGGAAAGTGCGTTATTATTGTAAGCCATTCCCAAGAAGTTGCAAAAATGTGCGACCACTGTTACCAATTGAAAAAGAAATAATAAAAAATCGCAATCTTTACGATTGCGATTTTTTTATTATTCTACAACGCCCTCAGCAATTTCTTTTGTAAGGCAGTATTTAAGATTTGCATTTCTTCTTAAAAGGCTTGCAGGCAACTGAGGTATCTCTTCACCGCGAAGCGCGTGCTTAAACGGTCCGTTTTGCCAAGGTCTGTTAAGCGCAATATAAATCTTACGTGAATTAATGATCTGTTTCATACCGACAGTTATGCACCACTGTGGCATACCGCGTAGGTCACCACGCTGATAACCGTAGGCATTTATGGTTTTGGTTTCCCTTGAAATCGGAAGCACACGTGTACCTAAATTGGCAAACTCGTCAGCAGAAATTGCATCGGTATCCTCTGCCGCTTCATTAAATGCAACGTGACCGTTTATGCCAAGACCACCAAGGCACAAATCTATGCCACCTAAATCTTCAATCATTTTATCGTACTCTGCTTCTTTACTAGGTTCGGGGAAATGACGGTTTTCCTCAGGCATTACGAGTTCGGGTTTTATTCTATCATAAAATTCGTGCTTCATTCTGTAATGGAAACTAAGCGGGTCAGAATAATCAAGTACTTCGGTTTCGCTTATCATATATTCATCCATATTAAAGAAATGTACATTTTTGAGCGATACATTAAGACGGTTAACCATATCCGCTAAAATGGGATACTGCGCTGTAGGACCTACAGGCACTATCATAACGGTTTTTTCATTCTTTTCATTGTGAGCGATAATTTCTTCAAGCATAGTCATTGCCATGTCAAAATATACATCCCACTCGTTGTCTACTACCTTACAGGTTACATTATTAATTTTAGTTTCCATTATTTTTTCTCCCATCTGTTAAATTGCAATTCTTTCATCTGTAATTTTATCATATTATTTTTTATTGTCAATACTTGTCGCGAGATAATAATGCACATAAACCACACCTCTAAAACTTAATCCAGTTTCGATTTAATACCTTTTTTCTCAAAGTGGAATAATCATCGTTACAGTTCCAGAACATTTCAGCACAAAGCGCAGTTGGGAACCATATTCCGCCCGTAAACATACCCGCCATACACATATTGACATTACCGCCTGTTTTTTCCTTAATGTGCTTGGTTAATTCGTAGGCGTATTTTCCGTTTTCAACCCACTCTGCAGAATAAAAACGCCAAATTTCACGTAATAGTTTTCCGTCGCTTTGAATAATATCTTCGCTCATTCCACCCATAACATAAGGTCCCGGTTGATGTGTTACGCGGTTTCTTGACCAGTCCATTGTAAGCATACATTTATAAACAATGCCCAAATTTCCGCTTTCGCGCAAGTCTATAATGCTATCGGCAAATTCGTATTGCGAACGGTATTCTTCCAAAGAACCAAAAGTATTAAATTTATCGGGTGACGCTTTATACGGAAAACCGCCGCAATCCTCCCACACAATTTCAACCCTTGGGTCTACAGTGGCAATATCGTCAAGACTGTTTCTGACAGAAGTTGCGTGTAAACCGAACTGAATATGTAAATTGGGATTATTTTCTAAAATTTCACCCGCTGTCATATTAACAAGTTGGGTTACTGCTTTAGCAATACTAATGCCGCCTATTGTATTGGTGCAAAGTTCTGTAAAGGATTGAAAATAAATTCCGTCACCCTTTACATTTTTATATTTAAGGTTAAATTCATTTAAAATATTATCTTTAAGTTGGGTTAAATTGCTTATGTCTGTTTTACTGCAATTAAAACCCCAACCCCAAGCAAAGCCCCAAAGCACTTCTATTCCGTAACTGTGAGCATAGTCAACTATTTCATCCGAATTAAGAGGCAGATGGTCATTCCAGATAATCACCTGATTTAACTTTAACCTTGCCATATTTTCAAAATATTCTTTATAATCGTTAATCGGGTGACCCCAAGTAAAAATGCTTCTTGTTTTAAATGCAGGTGAAGCAGCATTATAATAATCGGGCAAAGGGTGTTCAAACAGTTCGTTTCTAAGATGTATGTAAGCATCAAAAACAGGTGTAGCCGCCGCCAAATAATCATCCACAAAATCTACTGCGGCATAGAAAACCTCGGTACTGGAATATCCGCACAAAAGCACCAATTTAAATTCACTGTTTTCGGGGTTATTTAAAACCTTGACCGCGTAGCCGTTTTGCTTAATTTCGGTAGGTTCAAAATACTTCTGTAAAAGAGTGCTTTCATTATATGTGCCCAAAACTATAGCATTACAGTTATTTTCAAAACCGTCCGTTTCGCAAGATAAGGAATGAAAAGAATAAACTCCCCTATCCCTTAAAATATATTTGCCTAATTCGCGGTAGATTAACTCCACCGCCCTTTTTTGAGGGCCTGAAAATGAAGAATAATAAATTTTCCAATTTCGTTCAGCCATAAAAAACACCTCACCTTTTTAATATAAATATACTATTAAAAGCGCCGTTATTCAATGGCCTATTTGATTTAAATTTAGTAGTATTCGATTATTTTTACTTGACTATTGTATACAATTCTTTATATAATGTAATTGAAGGTGATAGTTATGCAGTATAAAAACCTTTCACAACTTATAAACTGCGATTTTAATATAACAAATATTAAAGTTGCAAAAAGTTTTTTTGAGTGCGGCGAAGGTGCCGATTATTCGACTAACGGCAGGCGACAAAATCTTTTGCACCTTATAACTTCGGGAGAACGTGTATACCGTTTTAATGGTGTTGAACTTCAACTTAAAAAAGGCGCGGTTCTTTTTATACCCGACAAAACATACTATTATACAACCGCTAAGGATTATAACAACATAATTTGCGGCGGAATAGGAATTTGTTTTGATATTTATGATAAAAACGGTGAAAAAATTTTAATTGAGCCTGACATCTACTACGAATGGGACGACAGAAAAATAAAAGCCGCGCAATACTTTGAAAATATCGATGAACTGTATAAAAATTCCCCTGCTTCACTTTTTACATTAAAATTAACTCTTTTAAAATTAATTCACGCGCTTGCGCTGTCTAAAACCACATCAAAAGGCGAATATACTCTTTTAGAACCTGCCTTTAAATTTATAGCGGAACATTACACCGAAAACCTACCTGTAAGCCTATATGCCGAGCAGTGCAAACTAAGTGAAAGCCATTTCAGAAAAAAGTTTTTGGAATATACAGGCACATCACCTATTGAGTACCGCAACGAAATACGGTTCAGAGAAGCCAAACGGCTTTATCAAAAAAAGTACACTATGCAACAAATAGCCGAGGCAATCGGTTTTAGCGATGCCGCTTATTTATCAAAAATGTATAAACGGCACACAGGTCATTTATTAAAAAATGACTGCGAAATTGTTTAGAGAGGTAAAAAATATGAAAATTATTACTATTAGCCGCGAATTTGGCAGCGGTGGCAGAGAACTTGGAAAACGCCTTGCGGATATTTTGGGTTTTGACTATTATGACCGCGAAATCATAACCGCTATTGCAGAAAATAAAGGACTTGACCCCGATTACGTGGAAAAAGCCCTTGAAAATCACATCTGGCAAACTATTCCGATTACATACCGTCACTCATTTACTGGAGTATCTGCAATGCACAATCATACATATTATAATAGTGAACTGCTTTCTGAGCAGACACGTATACTCGAAAGCATTGCAAACAGCGGTAAAGATTGCGTAATTGTTGGACGTAACGCTGACTATATTTTAAAGAACAGTCATCCACTCAGTTTATTTGTGTGCGCTGATATGGACTCAAAAATTGAACGCTGTATAGCACGGGCAAAAGACGGCGAGGATATTAACCCTAAAAAAATTAAATCTAAAATTAAAAATATTGATAAAAACCGCGCTAAAACACGCGATATAATTTCGGGCAGTAAATGGGGCGACCGCAGTAACTACAACCTTATTATAAATACAACGGGTTGGGAAATTAAAAATTTAGCGCCCTCGGTTGCAGAATTTGCAAAAAGTTGGTTCGAAAACAACGATAAATAGCGCATATTTTAAATAATAAGCGAAACTGTGTTTATAATAATTGTTGGGTGACTGACAATGGTTATACTTTTTTCGGACCGAAAAAACCGAATTGAAAAAGAAATAACAGAAATTCTCACCTTCGCAGGAGCAGATTATATATCGGATAAAACGATATACTCAGGCGAAGGTTTTTTTAGCGTTATAAGTGAATACAAAAGAATCGATTTAAAAATTAAAAACGGCATTGCCGTTTTTTGTGGCAATGCAGATAGATTTAAAACACAGGTTTTTCCTGAAAATATAATAGGCATTTGTGAAGACACCAATACCGCAGCGCTTCAACTTTTTAAACTAAACCGAATTCCTGTTATCAGTTGCGGTATGAATTCAAAAAATACAATCACCCTTTCGAGCATTATAGATAACGAGTTGTTGGCATCCTTACAAAGAAGTATTTATGATATCAACGGCAAGAAATTAGAACCCGCAGAATTTAAAATTAAACTTAATAAAAACTACTCACCGTTTTCTGTTATGGCAAGTTTAGCCGTTTTACTGCTTAAAGGAATAATTCCCAAGGAATTTTAAATTTGCCGTATAAAAAGCGCCATATTACCCCAAAATATAATTTAAAGGACGGTGCTTTTATAAATGACGGTTTCTAAAAAAACAGTTTACATTATTTCAATAATTTCAGTTTCAATATCCATAGCCGCATTAATTATAACAATTAGTTTCGC
The DNA here is from genome assembly GCA_045540535.1 of Acutalibacteraceae bacterium. Taxonomy (GTDB): domain Bacteria; phylum Bacillota; class Clostridia; order Oscillospirales; family Acutalibacteraceae; genus UBA737. The sequence goes on from JAZQHI010000019.1 coordinate 7,113, forward strand.
AATTAAGTCAAATAAAAAAGACCCTCTGCCTTGGGTCTTACATTCCTACGGCAACAATGTTGCGCTTTTTAACGGCGAGAATATAATTGAGGTTTACGGCTCAATAGTACTCGATACTTTACCCGAAGAGGACAGGCGCTTGCTTGATAACGGCATTGTTTTTTCCACCCGCGAAGAAGCCGTTACTGCAATAGAAGATTACGACGGATAAAACACATTAATATATAACAAAAGGGCTATCTTACGATAGCCCTTTAATATTTAAAAATTAGTCTTTCTTGAAGAAACTCATAACGTCGCCGAAAGCCTCATCGTCTTCATTGCCGCCGCTTAAGAAAGATGTAAGATCATTTTCGTCTTTCCTATCGTCGCCAAGACCTGTAGCAACAACGGTTACGCGGATAGTATCATCAAGAGTGTCATCAAGTTGAGCGCCCCAAATGATAGTAGCATCAGGATGAGCCATATCAGAAATGATTGAAGAAGCAAGTTCAACCTCTTCAAGACCGATATCTTCAGAACCTGTGATGCTGATAATTACGCCACGTGCATTGTCCATTGAAGTTTCGATAAGAGGACTGTTAATAGCCATACGTGCAGCCTGTTCAGCCTTATCGCGACCTGTAGCAACACCAACGCCCATGTGAGCATAGCCTGCATCAAGCATAATTGACTTAACGTCTGCAAAGTCAAGGTTAACGAGTGCAGTAACGTTAATAAGTTCAGAAATGCTTTGTACACCCTGACGAAGAACATCGTCAGCAATGATAAATGCATTCTTGAAAGTAATCTTTTCTTCGGTAACGAATTTAAGACGTTCGTTAGGAATTACAACAAGGCTATCTACATGCTCACGTAAAGCAGCAATACCTGCTTCAGCCTGAGTCATACGTTTTTTACCTTCAAAGGGGAAAGGTTTGGTAACGATACCAACAGTAAGGATACCAAGTTCCTTAGCAACTGCAGCAACAACTGGAGCAGCACCGGTACCTGTACCGCCGCCCATACCTGCGGTAATGAAAATCATATCTGCTTCGCGAATAGCGGCAGCAATTTCATCTCTTGATTCTTCTGCAGCAGCACGACCGTTGTCGGGATTACCGCCTGCGCCCATACCTGCAGTAGTTTTGTCACCGATTTGAATTTTTTGGGTAGCCTTTGATTTAATCAAAGCAGCCTTATCGGTATTAACTGCTACAAATTCTACACCTTTAACGCCAGCGTCAACCATGCGGTTAATAGCGTTACCGCCGCCTCCGCCAACACCTACAACTTTAATCTGAACTACATTAGCCTCTTCTACTTCAAATGGCATTTCTTTTTCCTCCGTATTTATGTAAATTTCGCTTTTTGAATTCATATATTATGATATTAACATATATTTTTTTAAATTTCAATAGTTTTATTACAATTTTGTCATTTTTTTATTTATTCGTTAGTTTCTTCAACAAAAGTGCCTTGTGTATTGTCATTTGTCCACATACTAAGATTAATTCTTCCCGACTTTTCCTCGGAAATATTTTCCACCATTGATGCCAAATGCCTGATCTTTTCAGGAATAAAGTTAGCGTTACCGAGATTTACATTAAATCTGTTTTCAACCCGTAAAGAAATCGCTATTTTATCACTGATATCAATACTGTTAATAAGCAGACCTTCTTCTGTAAGGGCAGTAACTATTTTTTCATTCAGTTCCTGCAACTCCACATCCTCGAAAACCATTTCTGTACCAACTTTGCATTTAACTTTTGCACCCGTTACCGTAAAAATGTTTTCAGGGGGGTCTATTGTCTTTTTAAGCACCCACCCTTCTTTACTTACTGTATAATAAGATTTAGAATCGTAAAAACAGGCGTATTCAGTAGCATCTTTTACTGTGATACACAAATTACCCTCTAATTCGCGTTCTAAATCAAGACTTTTAACATAAGGCAGTTCTGCTTTGATTTTTTTAAGAACACTTCCGCTTGCGATTGCAAAAAGATTATCTCCAATTTCTATACCCGAAGCCTTAATAATTTGTTCGGAAGAATATATCTTGCTTCCCTTTGCGGTTAAATTTTCTATTGGAAAAAATACCGTAAGGCAAAGAACAATACTAAGACCTATTAAAAATATGGTAAAAAACGTGAAAAATATTTTAAGCCGTCGCTTGCGTATTCTGCGTTGACGTTCGGCACGCTTACGCAAAAATTCATCCCTTTTGATATCTTCTCTCAAATAACCATTCCTTTTGTCCGCACGATTGGAAATCGTGCATCCTATTAATAATATTTATATTCTACATCTGCATTAAGCAGTTTTAAATTACCTACTAAATCCTCATAACCGCGTTCTATATGCTTTGTTTCGGTTATTACGGTAGTTCCGTTCGCCGCAAGACCGCTTACCGCTAACGCCGCGCCGCCTCGAAGGTCGGTACATTTACAACCTGCGCCCGAAAGCCGTTTTACACCCTCAATAACCGCTACTCTGCCCTCGGTTTTAATCTTAGCGCCCAAACGCTTTAATTCATCAACATACCTAAAACGGTTTTCAAATATATTTTCAACAAAAACCGAAGTACCGTCAGCACAGCAAAGCATTGAAATTATAATTGGACCGGCATCGGTCGGAAAACCGGGGTACGCAAGACTTCTGACGGTTGGCACGCGTTTTAATCCCCTATCGCATTTTAAAACAAGCGATTTACCCGAAACATCTATACTGCAACCGCTTTCTCTGAAAACCGAAAGCATTGCAACCATGTGCGACGGCATTATACCGTCAATTTTAATCCTGCCGCCCGTTACCGCGGCGCAAGCCATATAGGTAACTGCGGCAATACGGTCGGGTATAATTGTGTGAGCCGTACCGCTAAGCCGTTTTACACCATTAATATATATTGTGTCCGAACCGCAACCGCAAATTCTGGCACCCGCGCTATTGAGAAAATCTGCCAAATCGCTGATTTCAGGTTCACGCGCGGCGTTATGAATTACTGTAGTTCCTTTAGCGGTTGCCGCCGCCAAAATAATATTTTCCGTAGCACCAACACTTGGAAAACTTAAAGTGATTTCTGCGCCTTTAATACCGTTCGGTGCGTTGCAGTATAAAAAACCGTGCTCTTCCTTAATTTCTACACCCATTTTTTTAAGCGAAGACAGATGTAAATCAATAGGTCTAGGTCCTAATTCGCAACCGCCCGGACTGCTTATAACCGCTTTACCCATTCTGCCGACTACCGCGCCTAAAAACACAACCGAAGAACGCATTTCCCGCATTAAATCTTCAGGTATTTCGTAGCCTGCAATATCGCGGCTGTCAACAAGCACAGTTCCGCCGTCTTTTAAACATTTGCAACCGAGTCTTGTTAAAATTTTTACTGATGTTTCTACGTCGGATAAATCGGGGCAATTATGTACTTCACATTCTCCCTGACAAAGTACTGTTGCCGCAAGAACAGGCAAAACACTGTTTTTAGCACCTTGTACAGTAATTTCACCGTCCAACCTTTTTCCGCCGTTTATAACTATTTCGGACATACCAAACATTCCCCCACAGTTAAATTGTTTGCACAATTCATACTATGTGAAAATGCATTTTTGGTCACGAATTAGTATAAAGTTTCATTAAAGTGTCATAAATTCTTTGGTTTGCATCAATTATTGCATTTTTCTTTGCCGCCGCCTGCATTTCATCTAGACGCGGCTTATTGTCAATAAGATATGTCACCTTTTCAATAAGACTCTCACCGCTTAAATCTTTTTCCTCAATAATTTCTGCGGCGCCTGCTTTTTTAAGGGTTAACGCATTATGGAATTGATGATTTTCAGCAACATAGGGTGACGGAATTAAAATTGATGGTTTTCCGCAAGCACCGAGTTCCGCTAAAGTTATGGCCCCTGCTCTGCAAATAACCAAATCTGCCGCCGCCATACATATATCCATATCATTTATATATTCTTTAACAGTAATATTATCGGAAAGATTTATATCTTTTAAAGAACTTATCATATCCTCATAGCCGAATTTACCAGTAGCGTGTATATGATAATATTTATCAGTGCCGTTATGCCACTTAATAAGTTCGCGTACTGCCTCGTTAACACGCGTAGCACCAAGCGAACCGCCAAACGATAAAATCATTGGTCTATCATCAAAACCCAACGCTTTACGCGCCTCTTCACGAGTTACTTTTAAAAGTTCATTTCTTACAGGGTTACCCGTAATAATAGGCTCTTTTTTAAGTTTAAGATATTTTTTTGCCTCGGGCATAGCAAGCATAACTGCATTAGCGCCGGGTGCTAAAAGTTTTGTTGTAACTCCAGGGTAAGCGTTTTGTTCGTGGATAGCGGTTTTAATGCCAAGTTTTTGCGCCTGCTTTAAAACAGGTCCACTTACGTACCCGCCAGTACCTACAACAATATCGGGCTTTAATTCTTTTAAATACTTTTTAGAATCGCCCGAAGAAACAACCGCTTTTTTAATAGCGGAAATATTTTTAATAACATTTGAAGGCGTAGGCTTACGCTGAAAACCTGCAACATCAATTGTATAAAAATCATAATTCTTTTCGGGAACTAATCTTGCCTCAAGTTTTTCGGCAGTACCTATATAACTGATTTTCGCATCGGGATGACGTTCCTTAATATAATCAGCCACAGCCAAGGCAGGATTTATATGACCCGCTGTGCCGCCACCTGCAAAAAGTATATGCATAAAATTCCCCTTTTCTAAGTTTTCTGAATACTGGCGCCGCGAGAAACCGAAAGCACTATTCCCATTTCTGCCAATAAAATCACAAGTGATGTACCGCCGTAACTAAAAAACGGCAAACTGATTCCTGTGTTAGGGATTGTATTGGTTACAACCCAAATATTAAGCATTGCCTGAAGTCCAACTTGGAAAGTAAGACCAAGGGCTAACAATGCGCCGTATTTATCGGAAGAATTCATTGCTATTGAAAAACCGCGCCAAATAAGCAAACAAAATAGAACTATTACTATCATTGCGCCTATAAGACCCAATTCTTCGCAAACAATGGAAAATATAAAATCGTTATGAGGTTCGGGCAAATAAAGGTATTTCTGCCTTGACTGACCGATTCCTCTTCCAAGAATTCCGCCCGAGCCTATTGCCAAAAGCGACTGAATTGTCTGGAAACCCTTGCCCGTAGCATCTGACCAAGGGTCAATCCAATACTGCAAACGGTCCGCCACGTAACTTATAGCACCTGAAAAAGCGAATATAACGCCCCCTGCACCTATTGCAATTAACCCTAGAAAAATATACTTTTTAGCAAGGCCACCCACTATCAACAACACTACACCGATGCAGAAAACAAGAACTGTTGCCGAAAGGTGAGGTTCTACTACAATAAGCAAACAGGTTACGCCTAAAATACCAACTAAAAACAGAATAAACCAAATATTGTTCATTTGCTTGTGGTTTGCTGCTATAAGTGAAGAAAAGAGCAAAATTATTGCAAACTTTGCCACTTCCGACGGTTGAAAGTTAAACGAGCCTATAACCAACCAACGTTTAACATCCATTCCCGAAACCATTGGCGGAAATATCAATAAAATCACTAACATTATAATTGATATTAAAAATATTACCCAAGCAAATTTGCGCCAAAAATGATAATCAATACGGGAAACAACAAGCATTATAACTACGCCCGCAACAGCAAACAAGGATTGGCGGCTTATAAATTTATAACTGTTGCCGTAATATTCAAGTGAGAATGCAAAACTTGCAGAAAACAGCATTACAAGACCGAAAGTTAAAAGCATAAGAACAAAGGACAAAAAGACCAAGTCCATTTTGCCGCTGTTATTATCTATCTTACCTTTTTTCCTCTTACTTGCGGTCATAATCTGCCTCCTGAATTAAAGTTGAAATATAACGGGTATTACGGCCAATGCGCAACCCACAAAACTAATTAACGAAAAAACAAAAACAACCTTTTGTTCTGACCAGCCACACATTTCAAAATGGTGATGTAAAGGTGCCATTTTGAAAAAGCGCTTTTTGGTTTTTTTGTAATATAAAACCTGAATAATATCGGATATTGCTTCAAGAAAATATGTGCAACCTGCAAAAATAAGTAAAACAGGACGCCCTACGCCAAACGAAAGCGCTACTACCATACCGCCCAAGAACATAGAACCCGTGTCACCCATAAAAACTTTAGCAGGTTTTGCGTTCCAACAAATAAATCCTACACAAGCACCTGCCAAAGCGGCAGAAGTTATGTTATAAGACATTACATTAAGATAACCCGATATAAGCATAAATGCACAGGAAACAACTAAGGTTACAGAAGATGCCAGACCGTCCACCCCGTCGGTAAGATTTACGGCATTGGTAAAACCGTAAATAAACATAAGGGCTACTGGCCAGAAAAGTAAACCAAAGCCGCGGCTTATATCAATATCCCCAATAAAAGGAATGTTAGTTGTGCGCATTCCGCCTAAGTATAACGTTAATAAATAACCTGCGGAAATAAGAAGTTGCAAAAGCGTTTTTTGCTTTGCTGTAAGGCCAAGGTTACGCTTTTTTACAACCTTAATATAATCGTCCATAAAACCTATACCGCACATAAGCAAAGCCATAGCAATTCCTGCTAAAAAGTTGGTCAGGCGATAACTGTCGCCAAGTTCCAGCGCAAAACGGTTACCGCTTATAGCCGAATAACCGAAAGCCACTGCCAAACTCAAAAGAACGCCGCCTACCATCATAACTCCGCCCATAGTAGGTGTACCTTGTTTTTCCTTGTGCCATTTAGGACCTATATCAAGTATAGTTTGCCCAAATTTTAATTTTCTTAAATAAGGAATAACAATGTAACCCGATGCGGCGGTAAAGCCGAAAGCCACCAAAGCCGCTATTATTGCAGTTAAATCCATTCTATTTTCACTCCTTAATATTAAGGGCCTCGGCTACTATTTCACGTTCATCAAAATGAATAGTGCCGTCATTCAAAATCTGATAAGTTTCGTGACCCTTACCTGCTAATACTATTATATCATCTTTCCTAGCAGTTTCAACCGCGTATTTAATCGCTTCTTTGCGGTTTTCAATTACTTTGTAAGGGGTAATTGTTCCGTCCATTCCAACGAGTATATCCTCTATTATTTCGGACGGATTTTCGCTACGCGGATTATCACTTGTAACAATAACAAAATCCGCATAACGCGCCGCTACGCTACCCATAATCGGACGCTTAGTTTTATCTCTGTCACCGCCGCAACCGAAAAGAACGGTAAGGCGGTTTTTTTCGCACTCGCGGAATGTTGTTAAGATATTTTTAAGTCCGTCAGGAGTATGCGCATAATCAATAATAACGGTAAAATCGCGGTCGGTAGGAACAACTTCTGCCCTACCCTTTACGCCGTTTAATTCTGCGATAGCGCTTGCGGCAAGTTTTATCGGAAAACCTAATTCAACCGCGCAGGTAGCCGCGCAAAGCGAATTGTAAACTGTAAATTTGCCGCCGGTATTAACCTTTATGTGACATAGGTCGTGGTCGCCCACAAACTCATAATCAACACCTGTAGGTTTATATTTAATTGCCTTAGCGCTATATGTGGAATGATCTGTTGCAGAATAGGTTACTATTTTGCAATCAAGTCCTTCCATAATTCTTTCGGCATATTCATCATCGCTGTTAATAACCGCTATTTTGCACATTTTAAACAACTTTTTCTTAGCCTCAAGATAATTTTCCATTGTTATATGGTAATCAAGATGGTCTTGAGTAAGATTAGTAAACATTGCAACTTCGAAATCAAGGTTATACACGCGGCATTGGTCAAGCGCGTGGGAAGAAACCTCCATAATTACATATTCGCAACCCTTGTCACGCATATCAGCAAACAAGGAATTAAGGTCGTAAGCGTTTGGTGTGGTGTTTTCGGTAGGAACAATTTCGTCACAAATCATATTTTGAATTGTACCCACAAGACCTACTTTATAACCTGCAGTTTCCAAAATTTTCTTAAGCATATAAGTAACGGAAGTTTTTCCGTTAGTACCTGTTACACCTATTAATTTAAGGTCTTTTGCAGGGTTCTGAAACCACGCGGCAGATAAATCGGCAAAAGCCGCGTGAGAATCCTCAACAATTATTTGGTTGGTAATACCTAAATCGCGCTCAGTAATAATTACCGCCGCGCCCTTTTCTAAAGCCGTTTTGGCGAAATCGTGACCGTCACTTTTAAATCCCTTAATACACACGAAAATACTGCCGTTTTGAACCTTGCGCGAATCACAGGTAATACCTGTAATTTCGATATCGGCCATTTTTACGTCCACATCAATTAAATTTTTAAGTTTCATAACCTTTCACCTTTGATAATAAAAAAGTTTAACCATCTACCGTAGTTTCATCTCTGAAATATACAGTAACTATTTCACCTGCATTAACGGTTTGACCCGCTTCAATGCTTTGATTGTAAGATTTTAAACCGCTTGAAGTAGTGTTACCTGAAAATTCAATATTAATTCCTGCCGCGGCGGCCGCGCGGTTGGCTTCGGTTGCGGTAAGACCTATCATATTAGGCACTGTAACGGTCTTATCACCCGTATCTTCGGTGTAAAGAATAACTACACCGCCCGTAAGCACCTGATTTCCACCTTCGGGAAGTTGGCGTACAACCGTTTCGCCAGAGCCAACAACCTGATACTGCAGTTTGGAATTAATAATTTTACTTTGTGCATCACTTAGAGCCATACCCGAAACTTCGGGAACAGAGATATTAAGTTTTTTAAGTTCTTCCTCGCTGTAACTTGCTTCATAACCCAAGTATGGCAAGGTATCACCCATAATCTGAGAATTTACAGGCGCCGAAATAATACCACCGTAGTATTTATCACCTTTAGGTTCGTCAAGCATAACAAGTACCGCAATTTCAGGGTCATCTGCCGGAGCAACGCTCACACAAGAACCGATATATAAATAATGGTCACCCGTTTCCTGAATTTTAGACACCTTTTGCGAAGTTCCCGTTTTTGCGCCTATATCATAACCTGCCACTAACGAGTTTTTTGCGCCGTTCTCGGCTACATAAAGCATTAGTTCGCGCATAGTAGCAGATGTTGTTTCTGAAATAACCTGTCTTTTATAACCGTTGTTGGCGGCTTCTATAACCTTACCGTTTTCATCCAACATTTTCTCAACCAAATGCGGTTGTACAATATAACCGCCATTAACACAAGCCGCAACCGCAGTTATAAGTTGCATTGGTGTAACGTTAAAGGTTTGACCGAATGAAGACGAGGAAAGTTCAACAGGGCCCATATTAGCCTCTTTATGATAAGTGGAATTGGCTTCACCCGGAAGATCAATACCTGTTTTTTCTGCAAAACCGAATGCTTCAAAATATTTTGAAAATGAAGAAACGCCTACAAGTTGACCTATTGTAATAAAAGCAGGGTTGCAGGAATTAGAAATTGCCTGCTCTAAAGTCTGAGTTCCGTGACCCGATTTTTTGTGACAGTTATAATGCTGACCCGCAACATTTGCCGAACCGTTACAAAAATAAGTGTCGTTATCCTTTAAAAGATTTTCCTCAATAGCGGCGGCAGCGGTAACAAGTTTAAAAACAGAACCGGGTTCATAAGTATCCGATACCGCTTTATTTCGCCATTGGCGGTTTAAAAGTTCGTTTTGCAAGGTTTTCTTTGCTTCCTCATCAGTTTCTGCCTCTATTTTATCAATATCGGCTTGTGATAAGGTGAATGGGTCGTTAGGATTAAAGTCACCCTTGACCGCCATTGCAAGCACAGCGCCCGTTTTAACATTCATAACAACTGCCGCGCCGCGTTCGGCAACCTGATTTTCAGCAATAGCCATTTCAAGATACTTTTCGGCAGTGTACTGAATATAAGAATCAATTGTAAGAACTAAATTCTTGCCCTTTGTAGCCGCCTCTACCCTTTCGTAAGTAAGCGGCATATCTGTACCTGCAGCATTTTTTGCGGCTACAACGCGCCCTGCAATACCGGTGAGTTCGTTATCATAATACTTTTCAATTCCGCCAAGCCCCTGATCGTCCGACCCTACAAATCCAAGCACTACAGATGCCAGACTGTCGTTAGGGTAATATCTCTTTGTAGTTTCGTCAAGACCTACGTATCTTACAAGTTCTAAATCTTCATAACGTTCGTCAGCCAAAAATTCGCGCACTTTATCCGCAAGCGGTTTATCAATTTTTTTCTTAACTATTACATAGTAGGATTTTTTAGCCGTATTCTCATAAACGGTATCGTAATCAACCTCTAAAATTTGGCTTAAGTTTTCGGCTATAGTCTTTCTTACATTTTCTTTTTCGTTTTCATCCTCTAATTTATTTATACCGTTAGGTGTTATGTAAACCGTCCAAGCAGTAGAACTTTCGGCAAGAATTTGCATATTGCGGTCATAAATATCGCCTCTGGGAGCCGAAATCAAACTGTCATACAACTGTTGTTCAGATGCGTCGTTTTGAAATCTTTCACCCTCAACAATCATTATTCTGATAAGGCGGTAACCTGATACACCCGATAAAGCGATTATTAAGGCAAGCATTACCACTAAAATACGTGTAACCATCATTTTGCCAGGTGTTTTTGCCATTTTACTGCCTCCTTAAAATAATAATCAATATATACCCGAATACGAGAGCTGAAAAAAATTCAACTCTCGTAGTTTTGTTACCTGTTAATTATATTTAGTTTTACGTTACAATTATTACTCTTCACTTACTAATTCGCCGTTAGCGGTTCTGGCGGCATTTTTATCGTTAACCATTATATATGTCACATTTTCCTTGTCAGGTTTTTTCATACCAAGTTGAACGGCTTCAAGTTCAAGGTTAGAGTAAGAAATTCTTCTCTGCATTTCTACTTCAAGGCAAACCTGCTCGCTGTCAAGTTCAGAAATAGCGGCTTTAACACTATTGATTTCGTCGTTAACTTCGTTAATTTGAAGTCTTAACGCTATATTTCCGCAAAGACCTGCAAGTACAAATACCGCACACATTAAAAGTGTCATTGGAGCAGAAAGTTTTTTTGTAGCAGCGGCGGTGCGCTTTCTGGTTCTGGCGGCAACCTTAGGCATTACTACAATATTATCTTTTTTCTTAGGCGCAGTATTGGCCTTAGGCATAAACATTTCAAAGTCGTACGCTAAACTCTCATTGTAGTACTTGAGATTATCCATTTTGTTGCTCCTTTATATTTTACTGATTAATTTTTAATTATTACCCTTAATTTTGCACTTCTGCTGCGGGGATTTTCGCTTAGTTCCTCTACTGAGGGTTCTATAGGTTTTCGGGTTAAAAGTCTGCCCTTAGGAGTTTTTCCGCAAACACAAACGGGAAAATCGGGCGGACAGGTGCACCCTACCGTATATTCTTTAAATTTTTGTTTTACCATTCTGTCTTCTAACGAATGGAAGGTTATTATTGCTAAGACACCGTCTTTATTTAAAAGTTCAAAACATTTGTCAAGCGCTTCTGCCAAAGCATCAAGTTCACCGTTAACCGCAATTCTTATCGCCTGAAAGCATTTTCGTGCGGGATGACCGTCGCGCCTTGCGGCAGCAGGTACTGCCGATGCTATGATTTCCGCTAATTGCAAAGTGGTTTCTATTTTTTGGTTTTTTCTTGTTTCAACTATTTTTGCGGCTATTCTTGAACCAAACTTTTCTTCGCCGAAACGGTAAAAAATATCGCTCAATTCTTTAGCGCTAAAAGTATTAACAATATCCGCCGCGCTTATACCGCTTTTGCTCATCCTCATATCAAGCGGCGCATCTTTATGATACGAAAAGCCACGTTCAGCGGTATCAAGTTGATAAGAAGAAACTCCTAAATCAAGGAGTATTCCGTCAACTTTTTCTACATCCTCATTAAGCAAAGCGCTTTTCATATCTTTAAAATTGCTGTTTATGACCTTTGCCGACATTCCCTTTAGTCTTTCGGTAGCAATCTTTACAGCATCAGGATCGCGGTCCAGCGCATAAAGCATTCCGCCATTTAACCGCTTTGCTATTTCCGACGAATGTCCTGCACCGCCGGCTGTTCCGTCAACATAAATGCCTTCGGGGTTTATGTTAAGTGCGTCTATCGTTTCCCACAAAAGCACCGATTTATGATTAAATTCCATAGTTAAAAATCAAGTTCTTCCATAATAGCGGAAATTGATTCGAGTGTATTTTGTTCGTTTTCGGTCTTCCAGAGTTCAGAAGCCCAAATTTCAATGTTAGTATCCATACCTATAATATGTACTTCACTATCAAATTCAGCGTATTCCCTTAAAGTAGGCGGAACAAGTATTCGACCTTGGGTATCAAATTCAACATTAAAAGCGCCATCATACAAGAAACGCTTAGCCGCACTTGCGCGGGTACTGGGCAAAGTGCCGATTTTTTCAACAAGCGCTTTCCACTGCTCCGCCGAATAAACGCAAAGACAACGCTTACCGAAAATGCCGCGACAAATAATGAAACTTTCACCCAACTCTTCTCTAAAGGTAGAAGGAATGAAAACTCTACCCTTTTTATCAATCTTGTGATCAAAACCACCAAAAAGCATAGATTTTCACCTCCAACTAACCACTTTTAAACACTTTTATGGTTTTTTAATACACTTTTCA
>JAZQHI010000020.1:0-8098 GCA_045540535.1 Acutalibacteraceae bacterium
CCCGTTTTCACAGATAATAATTGTGAAAGCGGGGTGATTTACGGTGGATAATTACAACAACAAAAATCAGAACAACAACCAAAACAAAAATAATCAGAATAATAATCAGAATAAAAACAACAATCAAAACAAGAATGACCAGAACAGAAACGACCAAAACAGAAACGATAGCAACAAAAAAGATTATAACAAATAATTAAAAAAATCCGCCTTAAAGTTTTACTTTAGGCGGATTTTTTTATGCTTTTAAATAAATAATAATATTTTCAAAAAAACTCTTCTTTTTTGGCTTAAAATTTGGTATAATAAGTATATATTTGCCACTTTTGGCTTTTTTCCTATTTTTTAAGGAGTTTTTTCTATGAACATAACAATTAACGGTCTTAATATAGAATATACCGAGCAAGGAAGCGGCACTCCCGTTTTAATGCTTCACGGTTGGGGTTCAACCTATAAGTTTTATGAGAAAATTATTTCTGCTTTGGCGGACAGATGCCGAGTAGTTGCGGTGCATTTTCCCGGTTGCGGAAATTCTGAAACTATGGCAGAACCTTGGAACTTAGATGATTACTGCGACTTTGTACTTAAATTTATGGATGCCGTAAATCTTAAAGACCCAATAATGATTGGTCACTCTCACGGTGGGCGCGTAATTCTTAAAATGGCGGCAGAAAAACTTGTAAATCCCCCAAAAATTGTTTTGCTTGACTCTGCAGGTCTTATCCCTAAAAAGACAGTGCGCCAAAAGTTAAGACTTAAAAGTTTTAAAACAATAAAACGCGTTTTAACCTTACCTGTTATTAAAAATTACAGCGGTTCTTTGCTTGAAAAAGCGCGCAATCACTACGGCTCGGCTGACTATAACGCCGCACCCGAAGTTTTACGCAAAACCTTGGTTTCGCTTGTTAATACCGACCTTAGAGATATAGTTCATAATATATCTTGCCCTACCCTTTTAATTTGGGGCGAAAAGGACACCGACACTCCCCTTGAAAGCGCTAAAATTCTTGAAAGCCTTATAAAAGATGCAGGGCTTTGCGTTTACGAAAATGCAGGACATTTTGCGTTTTTTGAGCAAATAGGCAAAACCATTGCCATACTTAACAGTTTTATAAAATGAACGGAGGATTAATTTTGAATTACACACTATTAATAACAATGATTTTTGCGGCACTTTCCTCTTTGTTTACAGTTACCCGCCAATTTCAGATGTTGCAACAAAACTCCTATTTTCCATCAAGATATTATAATTGGTTAAAAGATAACTTCCCCTATATTTCAGTTTTTGTTTTCTTTATTTCATCCGCCGTTTTTACTTTAAAACTTTATCTTTTGCAGTTGATTTTTATTACCTTTATATTCGGTTTTTCTGTGACACAAGCAATATCACTGCAAAAAAATTCAATTAAAAAATTAGTCTTCACAAGCAGGATAAAACGCCTTTACGGCGCCGATATTGTGGTTTGTTTGGTACTTATTTTGCTTTTTATAATTTTTAAAAACTCTTTTTTTAGCACCCTTGCCGCAGTTCTTTTGTTTATGATAACATTAGTACCGCCTATAATGGTTTATATTTGTTGGGGCATTACTTTTCCAATTGAAAAAGCCTTTACAAAATGGTATATAAACGATGCCAAAAAAATACTTAAAAAACATAAAGGACTTAAAGTTATAGGTATTACGGGCAGTTACGGAAAAACCACCACAAAGTTTATACTAACCCGAATTTTATCCGAAAAATTCAATACCGTTTGCACACCGCAAAGTTTTAACACACCAATGGGCGTTGTAAGAACTATAAGAGAAATGCTTAAACCCCAAACCGAAATTTTCGTTTGCGAAATGGGTGCTAAAAATATTGGCGATATTAAAGAGATTTGTGATATTGTTTCTCCCGATTTTGCAATGATAACCTCTGTAGGTCCCCAACACTTAGAAACCTTTAAAACGGTTGATAACGTGTTTAATACTAAGTTTGAGTTAGCGGATGCAGTATTTAAAAATAGCGGTAAAGTATTCGTTAACGGTAACAGCACCGAAATTATAAACCGAATTAACCCTAACGATTTTTATATTTACGGTACAGATGATGGTTTTAATTTTAATGCTAAAAATATTACCTACGGCAGAAACGGTTCGGAATTTGAAGTTATGCTTGGCGGCGAAAATGTTAAATTGAATTCCCGCCTTTTAGGTCTTCACAGCATTATAAACATCGTAGGTGCGGCAGGTATTGCACATACATTAGGTGTCAGCAATGATGATATTAAGTTTGCGGTATCCGCGCTTAAACCTTACGAACATAGACTGGAAATGAAAAATTCCGTAAACGGTTCTATTATGATTGATGATGCTTATAACGCTAATCCTGAAGGCTCTATCGAAGCCGTTAGAGTTTTAGGCTCATTTGACGGTTTAAAAAAAGTTATAATTACCCCTGGGCTTATTGAACTAGGCGAAAAGGAATATGAATGTAACTATAATTTAGGTCTTGAAGCCGCCAAAATATGTGATATAATAATTCTTGTCGGCAAAAACCGTTCAAAACCTTTAAGTGATGCAGTAAATTCGACCAAATTTAATAAAGAAAATCTTTTTATTGCAGAAAACTTTTTCAAGGCTATGGAAATTTATTCTCAGTTTGCCGATGATAAAACCGTTTTACTAATCGAAAACGATTTACCCGATAATTATTTGAATTAGGTGATTTTATGAAAACAAATGTTGCAGTATTTTTTGGATGCCGTTCTGTTGAACACGAAGTATCTATTATTTCGGCTGTTCAGGCAATGCGCTCTATTGACCGCGAAAAATTTGATGTTACACCCGTTTATGTTACAAAATCGGGCGAGATGTATACAGGCGATAAACTTTTTACAATTGAAGAATACCGCGATTTGCCTAAACTTTTAAAAACTTGCAAAAAGGTTAATTTCACAAGAAACGGCGATAAGGTTTTAATGAATTTTGAAAGTAATTCCCTTTTTGCCAATAAAAAATCTGTTGCTGTTGACGTTGCATTTCCTATAGTTCACGGTACTAACTGTGAAGACGGCACTATTCAAGGCTTTTTTGAATACTTGGGTCTTGCATACGTTGGTTGTGATATTATCTCTTCAGCAGTAGGTATGGATAAAGCCGTTTTTAAGGATGTTCTTAAAAACGCAGGACTTCCCGTACTTGATTGCATTTGTATGAGAGCGCGTGAATATATGTCCGATAAAGCCGCAAAATCGGCAGAGATTATTTCAAAAATCGGTCTTCCGCTTATTGTAAAACCTGTTAACTTAGGCTCAAGCGTTGGAATTACCAAGGTTAACACCGAAACCGAACTTGACGATGCTATCACCCTTGCCTTTTCTTTTGCAGATAAAGTTTTGGTTGAACACGCCGTTACCGATATAAGAGAAATTAACTGCTCGGTTTTAGGTGACGCTGATTTTTGCGAAGCCAGTGTATGTGAAGAACCCTTTATGAATGACGAAATTCTTTCTTATGAAGATAAGTATTTAAGCAATTCAAAGGGTGGTCAAAGCAAAGGTATGGCTTCTTTAGGAAGAAAAATTCCTGCTGATTTAAGTGAAGAAAAATCGCAAGAAATAAGAACCCTTGCTACAAAGATTTTCAAGGCTATCGGTGCTAACGGCGTAGTTCGTATCGACTTTATTCTTGACACTAAAACCGATACCGTTTACGCTAATGAAATCAACACTATCCCAGGTTCGCTTTCATTCTATTTGTGGGATGCTACGGGTGTTCCCTATAAAGAACTTATTAACCGCCTTATTGAACTCGCATTCCGCAGACAGCGCAACCGCGATAACCTTACATTCACTATTGATACCAATATTTTATCGGGTGTATCTTTTGGCGGCACTAAAGGCGCAAAGGGCAGTAAATTATGATTTCTGATTGCTTGATACGAATCTTTATTAAAAACCCCGATAACATTAAGGATAATACTGTCAGAAAAGCCTACGGCACTTTAGGTAGTACCGTAGGCATTATCTGTAATTTGATACTGTCGGCGCTTAAAATCGCGGTAGGACTTATTTCAGGCAGTATTTCAATCGCGGCGGACGGTCTTAATAACCTGTCCGATATAGGTTCATCGGTTGTTACGATGATAGGTTTTAAAATGGCAGGCAAACCCGCGGACAGTGACCACCCATTCGGTCACGGCAGAATTGAATATATGTCGGCCTTTATTGTGGCTATTTTAATTTTACTTGTAGGTTTTGGACTTTTTAAAAGTTCGGTTACCGCTCTTTTCGAAAATGAAGCCGCCCCCACTTATTCACTCATTTCGGTTATAATTTTGGCGGTTTCGGTACTGCTTAAACTCTGGCTTTACTTATTCAACAAAAAACTCGGCAAAAAGATTGGTTCTGAGGCTTTAATTGCAACCGCAAAGGATTCGTTTAACGATTCGGTTGCCACAACCGTTATTTTAATTTCGGTTGGAATGTCTTTTGTATTCAAACTCCCCTTTAACATAGATGCCGTTATGGGTATTTTAGTTGCTGTTTTCATTCTTTATTCGGGTTACAGTTCGGCTAAAAACACCCTTAATGATATTTTAGGTACTCCGCCCGATAAAGAACTTATAAACGATATTGAAGATACAATAATGTCTTTTAAAGAATTTATCGGAATTCATGACCTTATTATTCACAATTACGGTCCGGGCAGACAGTTTGCATCGGTTCATGTTGAAGTTCCCCATAATAGCGATATTGTAAAATGTCACGAACAAATTGACCTTTGCGAAAAACTGCTATACGAAAGACTTGATATTTCGGTTGTTATACACATGGACCCTATTGACGTTGACAATGAGGTTATAAATGAAACCCGTCAAAAATTAGCAGAGTCGTTAAAGGTAATTGATCCTGACCTTACGCTTCACGATTTTCGAATGACTCCGCTTAGTGATAATCAAACAAACTTAATTTTTGATGTTGTGGTTCCATCTTCTCTTAAAATGCCACATAAGGAACTCGAAAGCAAAATTAAAAGTTTAGCCAAAATTATTAACCCAACATTTGCTTGTGTTATCACCTTTGATACCGATTTTACGGGCAAATAACACCCTAAATGAATTGGTGGTATAATTTATGCAAAAGAAACTTAACAGTATTTATATCGCTCCAATTGTAGTTCTGGCCGTTTTCTGCGTTTTATTCGCCGAAAACGGCTTTTACCCATTTGGAAATGCCTCAATTTCATGGTGCGATATGAACCAACAGGTAATTCCCCTGTTTTGCAATTTTAAAGATATATTATCGGGTGAATCAGGTCTTTTCTTAAATCTTAACAATGCAGGCGGAATGAACTTTTTCGGTGTTTTCTTTTTCTTTTTAGCATCCCCATTTTCTTTCTTGGTTCTTTTCTTTGAAAAGGGCGATATCCCACTGCTTATGAATGTTATTATGATTTTAAAGTTGTGCCTTTGCGCTACTACGGCGGGTATTTACTTTGAAAAAAGTTTTCCTCGCCAAAGCGCCGCTTTAAAAATCATTTTGTCGGTAAACTATGCATTTTGTGGCTATGCGTTAATGTTTTATCAAAACATTATGTGGCTTGACCTTGTATATCTATTTCCCCTTGTTATGCTTGGCATTGATATTCTTATTAAAGAAAACAAGCCCCACCTGCTGTTAATTTCCCTTACGCTTTGCACTATTTTAAACTTTTATTTAAGTTACTGTGTTTATATTTTTATAATAGTATTTTTTGGAATATATACCTTCAGTAAAAATATAGAAAACAAAATTGTATACCTAAAATTAGGCATTACTGCCCTTTGCGCGCTTCTTACTTCGGCAGTGGTTTCTATTCCAAGTTTTATTCAGTATTCCTCTTCGGGAAGAACCTTAAAAATTGCCGAAGAACTTAAATACTGCGATTTCTTTACACATACAGAAACTACGCTTGCCGCTATTCTTTCAAGCGGAATTGTATTCGCGGTTTTACTAATTTTAATTCCCCGTTTTTACGAGCAAAACAAACGTATTAAATCTTTAATTATAGTATTTTTAGCACTCCTTGTTCCTATGTTAATTGAACCCGTAAACCGAATGTGGCACACCGGAAGTTATATGTCTTTTCCCGTTCGTTTTGGTTTTATCGCAGTATTTGTAGGCCTTACCCTTTGCGGCGAATACCTTGAAACTGAAACCGTATTTCAAATTAAATCTAACAAATTATACTTTGTTTTTTCAGTTTTAGTTTCACTATTTATTGCACGGTTTATGTTAAATTATTCTAAAGAAAACAGCGATGCTCTTACAAACTTTGTTGAAACTCTTTGGGGAGATGAAGATTCGTTTGACGGTCTTGTAATACTATGCTCTGCCGCTATAATTGGATACTTAACCGCCCTTATTTTAGCCAAGAAAAAGCATATCGGTAAAAATGCACTTGCAATATCACTTAGTATTGTTTTGCTTGCCGAAGCCATTTGTTCGGTTATGATTTATATTGTACCTGCAAAAACCAAACTAAATGTTGAAAAATATCAAAGTTTTGTGGATTTTAGCGATGAAATTAAGGACGATTCTTTTTACCGCGTAAATATTGATAATAAATTTACCGACGCTAATATGACAGGCGCTATCGGTTACAATTCATTAGGTCACTATACCTCTTTTACACGTAAAGATTATATGAATGCCGCTAAGAAACTAGGTTATAGCGGTTATTGGATGGAAATTGGCAACTGGGGCGGAAACGTACTGAGCGATGCCTTAATGTCGGTTAAATATACTGTTAATCAGTACGGTAAAAGTTTTTATGCCGATAAAAATGATAATGTTTTAGGATTAGGTTTTGCGGTTGATTCTGTGCCGCGGGAAATAGCAAACGGCAACCGTTTAGAAGTTTTAGGCAAGACTTTTGCACAGATGTTTTCACTTAAAACCAACCCTGTTACCGTTTACAAGGAAAACACTATCAGCGGTTGCAGTTTTGAAAAAAATGATACTAACACCTTTGTTAATCACGGTAACGGAACTATAACCTATAACCTTAAAATAACTAAACGTGAGCATTTGTATTTTGACTGTTTTGACGGTGCTTCTAACGCACTTGTAGAACATGTAAACGATTCTTTTAAAGTAACAGTAAACAATAAAACTGTTAGCAATTCTTACCCCAGTCAAGACAGTAACGGAACCCTTTATTTAGGCGAATTTGAAAATCAGAATGTTACAATAGTTCTCAATCTATTAAAAGATGTTACCTGCTATTCATTTGGTATATTCGGTGTTGATGCAAATATTGTTGAAGAAGTTGTTGAGGCTCAAAAAAGTTTTGATTTTAATATTACCGCCAATCATTTAACAGCCGAGATTGATAATTCTTTTTCGGGCAATATTTTTCTTTCACTTCCCTATAACGAGGGTTACCGTATAACACTTGACGGCGAAAAACTAGATTACCAAAAAGCGCTTACAGGTTTTACTTCACTGCATCTTTCAAAAGGCGGAACACTAAAAATAACCCTTATACCTAAAGGCTTTGTTTTAGGGGCTGTTATCTCAGGATTTGGGGTTTTACTATCGGTACTTTTCTTATTATTCCATAAAAAATTGGAGCCTATTTCTGTAATTATAAAAAACAGCGTTTTTGTTCTGTTTATGGTAGTATTTGTTGTTACCATCTTTGTAATTTATATTTTCCCGATACTTCAAAATCTTTTGTGATATGTATAAAAAAACACACGTAAAAATTTACGTGTGTTTTAATTTTATAATTCCATTTTAATTTCCTTATTGCTTATTTCATAAGCGCGGTATTTAACGCCTGCAGTATCAAACATTTTTTTAGAAGCAATCGTACTGTCAGTGTCAGCATATTTATCGGATAAATAAACTACCTCTTTAATTCCCGACTGAATAATCGCCTTAGCACATTCATTGCAAGGGAAAAGTGTTGTATAAACAATACAGTCCCTAACACTGCCGCCTGCGCAGTTTAAAATCGCGTTAAGTTCTGCATGGCAAACATATAAATATTTAGAATCTAGGGCGCTGTCGGTCTTACCCCAAGGATACTCGTCATCACTGCAGCAACGCGGCATACCGTTATATCCCAT
>JAZQHI010000021.1:0-5848 GCA_045540535.1 Acutalibacteraceae bacterium
AATGAACCTAAGATTTCAGAATTTTCAAAAAAGCCTCTTTAATGATGCTTTAAAATATATAAATAATTGAGGTATTTATTATGAAACTTTTATTTAAACAACGCCTTTTTTCCTGGCTTGACAGTTATGATATTTTTAATGAAGCGGGCGAAACCGTATATACGGTAAAGGGTGAATTTGCGCTCGGTCACCGCCTTAAAATTTTAGACGCCGCGGGCCGCGACGTTGGAAAACTGCAAGAAAAAATCTTTAAACTGCTTCCTAAATTCTTAATGTTCAAAGGTGAAGAGTATATAGGTTCAATAACTAAGGAATTTTCCTTTTTTAAACCTAAATTTAGTATTGACTGCAACGGCTGGACGGTTGAGGGGGACTGGTTCGAATGGGACTACACTATACTTGACCAAAACCGCATCCCTGTAGCCACAGTAACCAAGGAACTCTGGAATTTTACCGATACTTATATAATTGACGTTTATGACCCTGCTAACGCTTTAGAGGTGCTTATGCTTGTTCTGGCGATAGATGCCGAAAAATGCTCACGTAATAATTAATAAAAAACAGAGAAGATTTGATATACCGCAAATCTTCTCTGTTTTTACCTATTTTGTTTCGGTCATACTTATATAATATTTTGCCATAATTTCGGGCGAGGTTTTCATTCCCTCTTTAAGCCACCATTTAACCGTTTCTGCAAAACTGCCTACGAGATGGTTTATTAAAAAATCTTTCGGGACTTCGGTTTTAAAAAGATCTATATGCATAAAGAAAACCTTTTGTAACTGGGATTTAAAATACCCCAAAAACAGTTCGCCACTGCTTGAAAGCAAAATGCGCGAAAGGTCATTTTCACCGTTTTGTATGTGCCATAAAATGTGGGAAAGTTTTGCCTCTAAGTCGTTACCCTTGCTTTCCCAAGGGCAAGGGTCGTTTTCAAATATGTGCGAAAAAAGGTCGGTGCACATAGACTCCAAAAGCGAATCTTTGGTTTCAAAATGGGAATAAAATGTACTGCGGCCGACATCGGCGCAGTCAATTATATCCTGAACGGTGATGTGGTCATAACGCTTGGTTTCAAGTAACGTGCTAAAGGCGGATAATATTGCTTTTCGGGTTTTTTGTTGACGTCGGTCCATAACTTCTCCTGTACATTTTTTGAAATTTGTTCATTATCTTACAACTGATAAAATTTGATTGTTGTATTATAAGGCTCAGATAGATATAATTTAATCGAACAATGTGTTCGGTAACGAATTTATTATACAATATCTTTTTCTTAAAGTAAAGGAGAATTAAAATTGAACTTTAAATTTTTAGGTGAAATTCTCGAAAAATTTGAAAGCGTGCCTGCAACCGTTTTAAGCGGAATTTCGCTTGTGGCAAGCCTTGGGCTAAGGCTAATGGGTGTAAATCTACCGTTATACCTTAACCCTGCTTGGATAGCGGTAATAGTTTCGGGTATTCCGCTTATTATTCTTGCAATAAAACGCATTATAAACAATAAAGGAATAAGCAAAATTTCATCGGCATTGTTAATTTCAATCGCTATGATAGCCTCTATCGCTATAGGTGACCTTTTTGCCGCAGGCGAAATCGCATTTATAATGGCTATTGGTGAAATTCTGGAGGATAAAACTACCGACCGCGCAAAACGCGGACTTAAAAAACTTATGAGTTTAGCGCCTACCACCGCTCGCCTTATTACCGAAGGCGGCGAAAAAATCATAGCGGCTGAAAATGTAAAAAAAGGTGATATTTTAAGGATTTTGCCGGGCGAGACCGTTTGTGTTGACGGCGAGATAATTTCGGGCGAAACCAGTATTGACCAATCGGTTATGACGGGCGAATCACTGCCTGTAGATAAACAGGTAGGCGACAGTGTTTTTTGCGGCACAATAAACCGCTTTGGTGCGATTGATATAAAGGCTTCAAAGGTGGGAGAAGATTCTTCCCTTTCTAAACTTATTCGTATGGTAAAAGATGCTGAAAACAAAAAAGCACCTATGCAACGAATTGCCGATAAAAGCGCTAGTTACTTAGTACCCGTTGCCCTTTTGTTAGCGATTATTTCGGGTATTTTAAGGCAGGATATTATCGTAGCGGTTACAATGCTTGTGGTTTTTTGCCCCTGCGCATTAGTGCTTGCAACTCCCACCGCTATTATGGCGGCAATAGGTCAGGCAACTAAGCACGGAGTTATTATAAAATCAGGTGAGGCACTCGAAAAAATGGGCAAGGTTGATACTGTAGCCTTTGATAAAACGGGTACGCTGACCTATGGTAATTTAGAAGTGTCCGACATTTTACCTATTAAACCCTCGTTAGAGGCGGACGAACTTTTAAAACTTGTAGCCTCTGCCGAGCAGAAAAGCGAACACCCCTTGGCAAAAGCCGTAACCGAATACGCAAAACGCAATAATACCGAATTTTTAAATTGCGATAATTTTAAAATGGAAGCAGGAAAGGGTATTTTTGCCGAGGTTGGAGGTACGCCTATACTTTGCGGAAACGAAAAATTTATTACCGAAAAGGGTATAACCTTAAATCCCGATACCGCAAAGTTAATAGAAAATTTAAGCCTTTGCGGTAAGGCGGTGCTTATAGCCGCGGCAGAAAACGAAATTTTAGGTGTTGTCGCTTTGTCCGATACCTTAAAACCCGAAGCCGAAAAAATGATTATGAACCTTAAAAAATATAACACCAATTCGGTTCTACTAACGGGTGACAGAAAAGCCGCCGCCGAGCATTTTGGTAAGATACTGGGCATTACCGAAATAAAAGCCGAACTTTTGCCCGAAGAAAAGGTAGTTCGCATTGAAGAACTGCAGAACAAAGGCAAAACCGTTTGTATGATAGGTGACGGCGTAAACGATGCCCCTGCCCTTAAAACCGCCGATGTCGGCGTTGCAATGGGAACTATGGGCAGCGATATCGCAGTTGAAGCCGCCGATATTGCGCTTATGGGTGACGATATCTCTAAAATCCCCTACTTAAAACGTCTTTCAAATGCGACTGTCGGCACTATTAAATTCAGCATTTCGCTGTCGCTTATTATAAATATTCTGGCAATAGTGTTGTCATTCTTTAAAATACTCAATCCTACAACGGGTGCTTTGGTTCATAACGCAGGCTCTTGTTTTGTAGTGCTTATAGCCGCCCTCTTGTACGACCGAAAATTCGACTAATTTGTATATTTTCTTGTAAATAATTTATATATGTGCTAAAATATTAAGAGCAGGGCTTTAAAGCCTTGCTCTTACTTATATCAGTAGGTGATTTTTTGGATATTAAAGTTTTGGTTTTTGATAAGGACGGTACACTAACCGATTCTTCTGCATTTTGGAAGAATTTCAGCCAAGGTGTAGCGCGCGATATATTAAAAAATCTTAATTGTGATAATTCTGCCACTAGGCTTCAGGACCTTATGGAAATTGTCGGTTTCAGAAAGGACGGCAGTATTATCCCCGAAAGTATTGTGGTTTCGGGAACTAGTAATGATATTATCGACGGATGGATAAAATATTTTAAAAATATCGGTATAAGTGTTGACCGCGACGACCTTTATAGCCGCTTTCAGCGCGATTTCCATTACGGAAGTGTTGTGCCGCTTTATGACGGTATACCCGAAGTTTTTGAATATTACTACAACCAAGGCTATAAATTAGCGCTTGCCACTTCGGATAATTACGATTCAACACTCTTTTGTTGCAAAAAATTGAAAATTGACAAATATATTTCGGTAATAGCCTCTAAGGACAGAGTAAAACACCCTAAGCCCGACAGAGCCTCAATGGATTATATTTGCGAGCAACTAAATGCCAACACACAGGAATGTGTAATGATTGGCGACTCGGCAAACGATATGATTTTTGCCAAAAACTGCGGCGCGGCAGGTATTTTTATAAAGCGTGACGGCGCGACACCCGAAACCGCAGATTTTCGCATAAATAATTTGAAAGAGATTTTTAACATTATAAAATAATGCGCATACTAATAGTAGTTTTTTAAAAAAGAGGTCTTTTGATGCTTATAGATTTTCATACCCACTGTTTTCCCGAAAAAATAGCCAAAACCGCAGTGGAAAAACTTTCCTTTGTGTCGGGCGGACTTAAATACCATACCGACGGCACTGTAGACGGGCTTAAAAAATCAATGCAGGATAGTGGAGTTGATATTTCGGTTGTACTTAATATTGCCACCAACGCCCACCAACAAAAAAATGTTCACGATTTTGCCGCAAGCATTAATAACTGTAATGATATTTTCGCCTTTGGCTCGGTTTTTCCTGACGCTGAGGACGCTTTATATGAACTTGAACGCATAAAAGATTTGGGGCTTAAAGGGGTTAAACTTCACCCCGATTACCAAGGCTTTTGCGTTGATGACGAAAAAATGAAACCAATTTATAAAAAAATCGGTGAACTCGGGTTAATTACCGTTTTTCACGCAGGTTTTGATTACGGCTTTGCACCGCCTTATAACGCTACACCCGAAAAACTTGAAAAGGCGCTTTCCTGGTTTGAGTCCCCCGTAATTGCGGCGCATTGGGGCGGACTTAACTGCAATGAGGAGGTTTTAAACCGCCTTTGCGGTAAAAATATTTATTTTGATGTTTCTTTCGGCTATGCTTCACTGCCAAAATACTATGCCGAAAAAATAATTGAAAAGCACGGTGCGGATAAAATCCTTTTCGGAACAGATACACCTTGGCACACACCCGAAATGGAAAAAAGACTGCTTAGCAATCTTAATTTAACCGACTCCGAATACCAAAAAATTTATTCTTTAAATGCTAAAAAATTATTAGGGATATAAATGTTTTTTAGATAGACAAGAGGTGTAAAAATGGAGGACAAACTTTTAAGATATACTTTACGTGTGGACCGATTGCTATTTCAAAAATTCCGATATGTAGCGGAATCGGAGGGTCGTTCCGCAAATAAAGAAATTGAGCAGTTTATAAAAAGAAGTGTTGCTCAGTATGAAGAAAAATACGGCAAAATCCCTACAGAACAAAAATAAAGAAGTAAGCAATATTGCTTACTTCTTTATTTTTTCTTTTATATAATCTTTAACACTGTCGCGCGGTATATCAAGCGCTACAGAAAGTTCGCCAAAAAGCAGGTCTTCTGCAAGGTGCATATATTTTTCATCAATGAAGCCTAATTTCTTTTTGTTTTCCTCCGCCGCTTTCTTTTTTTCGTAAATAAGGGAAGTTAGTTTTACTAAATCGACCGCCTTGTGACTTGTAAACTCATTGCGGTAATCCTCTGCGCTTAAATTGGGGCTTCCCTTTTCCTTGATTTCGGGAATTTTTGCAATCAGTTCATCGGCTTGCGCTTTAGTTAAAACGGGGCGCATAAAAACCTTACCGTCATTATAAGGTGCGTAAATAGTATTATTTTGTTGAAAAAGAGGTTTTAAGATATAGTATAACTTTTTTTGATTGCGGATAAGTTCTTTTTCGCAAATATCCTCAATAACACAAACACCCGTACTTCCGTAAACAATTTTTTCTCCCTTAGAAAACATTTTTTCACCCTCGACTGCATTTTGCAAGTAAAATTATTAATTTTATTTTAGCAGAATTTTTTGCAAAATGTAAGCAAAAAATTTTTTAAAAAACACAAAAAATACCCGACAGCATTTTTATGTCTTGCTGTTGGGATAAAAATTGAAAGGTGCAAAAAAATGGCGGCGGATTAAAAAAACCCCGCAGCAATCTCGTAAAAGTCTTACTGTCGGGGTAAAAATTCAAGAGTAGCAAAAAAATGGTGGCGAATTAAAAAACCCCGCAGCAATCTCGTAAAAGTCTTGCTGTCGGGGTAAAAATTCAAGAGTAGCAAAA
>JAZQHI010000022.1:0-15513 GCA_045540535.1 Acutalibacteraceae bacterium
AGGTAGAAATCAGAACTATTGAGGGTCTTACCATTGAAAACCGCATTGCGCACAACAAGGCTATTCCCGATGATGTTTTGGCAGAAATCAAGGCTTGTAACGTAATTCTTAAAGCGCCTACCACCACTCTTAAAGGCGGTACACTTGAAAGCGCAAATGTTGCAATGCGCCGCGAACTTGATTTATATGCAAACGTTCGCCCCGTAGCAGTTCCCGAAGATAATATCGATTGGACATTCTTCCGTGAAAATACCGAGGGTGAATATGTTTTAGGTTCGCGCGGTGTTGAAATTCCCGATACTTTGGCTTTCGACTTTAAGGTTACTACTAACGAGGGTACTAAGCGAATTGCGCGTGCGGCTTTTGAATACGCTAAAAATAACGGCAAAACCAATGTTGCTATTGTTACAAAGGCAAACATTATGAAAAAGACCGACGGTAAGTTCTCGGAAATTTGCCACGAGGTTGCTAAGGATTACCCCGGAATAGAGGCAGAGGATTGGTACATTGATATTATGACCGCTAACCTTGTTAATCCAAGGGTTCGTTCCAAGTTCCAGGTTATTCTTCTTCCTAACCTTTACGGCGATATTATCACCGACGAGGCGGCTCAACTTCAGGGCGGCGTTGGTACTGCAGGCAGTGCAAACTTAGGTGACGTTTACTCTATGTTTGAGGCTATTCACGGTTCTGCACCTCGTATGATGGAAGAGGGCAGAGGTATGTACGCTAACCCGACAAGTATGTTAAAGGCTAGTGAAATGATGCTTCGCCATATCGGTTTTACCGAGTATGCCGACAAACTTGATAAAGCGCTTCACATTTGTACCGAGGTTGAACCTAAATATGTAATCACAGGCCGTAGCGACGGTGCTACCTGCTCGCAACTTGGCGATTATGTAATGGAAACCATTTCTAAACTTTAATTATTAAAACAAAGTAAAATAAAACACAGAACCCGAGTAAATCTCAGGTTCTGTGTTTTTTTGATATTAAAATTAATCGGTTATAACTACCGATTTTATTATTGGCTGGTTTTCTTTGGCAACCGTTCCGTTATTATCCTCGGTTATAGCGTCTGTAGCAATTTTATCAACAACGGTCATACCCTCGGTCACGTGACCGAAAGCGGCATAATCGCCGTCAAGATGGGAAGCGGTGCGGTGTACTATAAAGAATTGGGAAGAAGCACTGTCAGGGTCGTTTCCGAGCCTTGCCATAGAAATTACTCCGCGTTTGTGAGTAATATTATTTTCAATTCCGTTAGAGGCAAATTCGCCGATAATGTTTTCTTTGCTGCCACCGTTACCAGTACCCTCGGGATCGCCACCCTGTATCATAAATCCTTTAATTATGCGGTGGAATGTGAGCCCGTCATAAAAACCGCTTTTTGCGAGTTCTACAAAGTTTTTAACCGTTACGGGTGCTGTATCACCGTCAAGTTCCAAATGAATTTCACCGTAATTTTCAACCGTAATAACCGCATGGTGTATACCGTAAGGTTCGGGGCTATATTCGTTTGTTTCAGGCGCTTGTTTTGAAGAACAGCCGACAAAACTTAAAATCATAACAAGGCTTAGTAAGATAATGGATAATTTATTTTTCATGGGTGTGCTTCTCCTTCTTGCCGTAGGGAATGTAACGGACTTTGCGCTTTTTAAGGCGCGCAATATTAAGTTTTATACAAAGAAGTATGAAAATTATTACTGCGATAACCGCAAGTATTAAAATAAGTTTCATATAAACAGAAGTAAATATAGATTTTATATATTTAACAACAACTAAGATTCCGCTTGACTTTACGTCTTCACCTGCTACTAAATCCACCGTACCGATAACCTTTTCGGCGTAAATAACCTCGGCTTTACCCAAAACGTCACCCTTTTTAATGGGGGCTTCAACGCTGTCTGCAACGAGGTGGGTTTCTATTACTATTGTAGAATCGTTAGCCTCGTTCGGAAGTACCGAAACAAAGGGCTTTTTAAAGTGCAAGGGTACAAAATCGGTTTCAAGGGAGAGTTCAACCGGTATTTCGCAAACGGGTTCGGTAGAACTTGCAATTTCTTTAAAGGAAAAATTCTTAAATGCCCAACGGTAAAGTTCTGCGCTTTCTAAAAATTCGTAACGGCGGTCGGCTTTAGGCGGGCACCCCATTAAAACACACATATAGTTGTATCCGTTATATGAGGCGGTGCTTACAAGGCATCTGCCCGCTTCGTCGGTATAACCTGTTTTTACACCCTTTGCATATTGGTAGTAATAATTGGTGTTAGTATCCTGCAAAAAGTTGGTGGTAACAAGGGTTCTCTCGCCCGACATATTTGTTGCAGGCATATAGTAACGCTTGGTTTCACAAACCTCTTTAAAGGTTTCATTTTGCAGGGCGAACTTGGTAAGTGTACAAATATCGCGAACGGTTGTGTAGTTGTTTTCGTCGTGAAGACCTACGGGGTTCTGGTAATGGGTATTTTTAAGTCCTAATTCAGCCGCGCGCGTGTTCATCATATTAACAAAATTTTCAACACTGCCGCCGTAATACTCCGCCGCTAAATAGGTAGTATCCCCGAAAGAAGACATAAGTATTAAATAAATTAAGTCAAGTTGGGTGAATTCTTCCCCCTCTTTAATGTGCGAAACCGAACTGCCTGTACCTAAAACAAGGTCGAGCGCCGATTCGGTCATAGTAATTTTAGCAGTCGGGTCGTATTTTTCGCTTTCAAGGATTAAAAGCGTTGTCATAATTTTAGTAATAGAGGCAGGGTAAACCTTAGTGTCAATATTATTCTCGTACAGTATTTCATCTGTATCAAGCGACATAAGTATTCCTGCCTTTGCAGAAATATCAAAACTAATTACCTCAAAAGCATCGGCTTCTAAAGGGGTGAAAAGGTAGAAAAAGGTCAAAAAAAGTGAAAAAATTATGGAAAATATCTTTTTAGGCATAGAAATCTCCTCAATAATATGGTATAATGATTGTAGTTTATCGAAACGCTAAAAAGCGCTTCGATAAGCCACTTAAAAAGTGGCTTTAGCAAAATTAATTTAAAAATTAATTTTGCACAACACTCATTGCAATGGCATAGACAAATTTTCTTTGAAAATTTGTGGCCAAATCAAAGATTTGGTGTCGAAATAGTGTAAATCCACACTATTTCGACTATCTATAACCATTATACTATTTTATATTAACATAAAAAGCCTATAATTAAAAGTAAAATTTTCAAAAAAGTGTGGTGACAGATGTGGTTTACGTTACGGGCGATATGCACGGCTGCCTTGAAAGGCTTTACGATAAAAATTTCAGAAAACTTAAAAGCGGCGATATTCTTATAGTTTGCGGCGATTTCGGTTATATATGGAATGGTGACAAAACCGAAAAACAGGTTATAGATTTTTTAAGCACGCGCCGTTTTGTTACCGCATTTGTTGACGGCACTCACGATAATATGGAAACCATTAACCGCGGAAAAGTTACATATTGGCACGGCGGAATGGTGCACCGCATAAAAGGAAATCTTATTCATTTAATGAGGGGCCAGATTTTTGATATCGAGGGCAGCAGTTTCTTCACTTTCGGCGGCGGTGAAAGTACCGATAAGGATATGCGCTTGCCCGAGGGTAACTGGTGGAGAGAAGAAGAACCCACACCAAATGAAATGGCAGAGGGCGCTAAAAAACTTGATGAGCGGCAGTGTCAGGTGGATTATATCATAACCCACGAACCGCCGTCCCTTGTAAAAAGCGCAATTCTGTTGCGCAGGGGCAGTAGAGATCGAGTTAACAAACTTAACGGTTATTTTGAAGAAATCGGTCGCTCTTGCGACTTTAAGCATTGGTATTTCGGTTCTTTGCATGAGGATAAGGTTGTAACACCGCGGCACACCTGTGTTTTTAAAAATATGATACCAATTGAAACGGCAAAAAACGAATAATTTATGCAAAAATTAGCACTCAAATCATAAGAGTGCTAATTTTTATGGTTTATTCACAATTTCTTAACACATTTGGTTAAATATAGGACTATACTGTATGTCAGTGAAAGTCAAACTTTAATAAAAAGGTGATAAAATGCGTACAAAACAGTTTGAATCAGAATCTAAAAAACTAATGGATATGATGATTAATTCCATCTATACCCATAAGGAAATTTTTTTAAGAGAACTTATTTCCAACGCGAGTGACGCTTTGGATAAACTTTATTTTATGTCACTTACCGATACTAATGTAGGTATAGCGCCCGATGAATTTGAAATCAGAATAGATATTTCTAAAGAGGACCGCACCCTTACTATTACCGATAACGGTTGCGGTATGACCGAGGAAGAACTTGATAAAAACCTTGGTACAATCGCAAAATCGGGTTCATTTAACTTTAAACAGGAGAATGAAAAAACCGAAAATGTTGATATTATCGGTCAATTTGGTGTAGGTTTTTATTCGGCGTTTATGGTTAGTGATGACGTAACGGTTGAAAGCCGCGCTTACGGCAGTGACAGTGCTTTTCGTTGGCATTCAAAAGGGGCGGACGGTTATAGCGTAGAAGAATGTGAAAAGCAAACCGTTGGTACTGTTATTACACTTCACATTAAGGATAACACTGAGGACGAAAATTACGATGAATTTTTGGATCAATACAGAATTAATGCTCTTGTTAAAAAGTATTCCGATTATATCCGCCATCCAATTAAAATGGAATTCACAACAAAAACACCTGTACCTGAAAAAGAGGGCGAATTTGAGGATGTTACAGAACTTCGCACCCTTAACAGTATGGTACCTCTCTGGAAAAAGGCTAAGACCGATATAACGGAAGAGGAATACGGCAACTTCTATAAAGAAAAGTTTTATGATTTTAATGACCCTGCCCGCGTAATTCACTACAAAACCGAGGGTCAGGCAACATATAATGCGTTGCTTTTTATTCCTAAGCAACCCCCGTTTGATTATTATACAAAAGAATTTGAAAAGGGCTTGCAACTTTATTCAAAAGGCGTGCTTATTATGGATAAGTGCGCTGACCTGTTACCCGATTACTTCAGTTTTGTAAAGGGTCTCGTTGATAGTGAGGATTTATCCCTTAATATTTCGCGCGAAATGCTTCAGCACGATAATCAGTTAAAACTTATTGCCAAAACCCTTGAAAAGAAGATTAAGGGCGAACTTGAAAAGTTGCTTAAAGATAACCGCGAGTCTTACGAGGAATTCTTTAAAGCATTTGGAATTCAGTTGAAATTCGGTATTTATAATGATTACGGTATGCATAAAGATGCCCTTAAAGATTTAATTATTTTCCATTCTTCTAATGATAAAAAGTATGTTACATTAAAAGAATATACAGAGCGTATGAAGGACTCTCAGGCAAATATTTACTATGCTTGCGGCGAAACCGACGAAAAGATTGAAATGTTACCTCAGACCGATGCCGTTAAGGAAAAGGGTTATGAAATTCTTTATCTTACCGAGAATGTGGATGAATTTGCCCTTAAGGTTTTAGGCGAATATGACGGCAAAAAGTTTATGAACATTTGCGATAACGAGTTGAATCTTGACACCGAGGATGAGAAAAAGGCGCTCGAAACCGAGAACGAATCTTTAAAAGATATGTTCGGGGTTATGAAAGAGAGCATAGGGGACAAGATTAACGCTGTTCGCTTTACTGCTAAACTAAAAAATCATCCCGTTTGCTTAACGAGTGAGGGCGGAATTTCGCTTGAAATGGAAAAAACCCTTAACGCAATGCCCGGCGCTAACGATAAGGTTAAGGCGCAGTTGGTACTTGAAATCAACGCTTCTCACCCGATAGCCGAAAAGTTAAAGGTACTTTATGAAAACGATAAAGAAAGCCTTAAAAAGTATGCAAAACTGTTATACGGCGAAGCCTGCCTTATAAGCGGAGCAGGTATTCCTGACCCGTTAGAGCACAGCAATCTGGTTTGCGAACTTATGACAAAATAAAATGCAAAAAGGCAAGGACTTCTTATTAGTCCTTGCCATTTTTTATTTACTCTCAATAAGGTCGTAAAGCCCCTCAATAACAGTGTCAAGTGAGCCTACCTCGTCAATAATGCCCATTTCTACTGCCGTTTCGCCCGTTAAAACCGTTCCGACATCGGTCACAAGTTCTTTTGTGTTCATCATAAGTTCGGTAAATTTTTCGGCGGTTATATTAGAGTTTCTTACCACAAAATCCGTAATGCGCCCTTGCATACGCGCAAAATGGTTCATCATACGCGGAACACCAATAACTAAACCGTTGGTTCTTACTGGGTGTATTGTCATAGTGGCGGATGGCGCAATATATGAGCGCTTTGCCGAAACCGCGAGCGGCACACCTATTGAGTGGCCGCCACCCAGTACAAATGAAACTGTAGGTTTTTTCATACCCGAAATCAGTTCCGCTAAAGCAAGCCCTGCTTCAACGTCGCCGCCAACGGTGTTAAGAATTACTAAAAGTCCCTCAATTTCGGCGCTTTCTTCAATTGCTACAATTTGGGGGATTACGTGTTCGTATTTGGTGGTTTTGCTTTGTTCGGGTAAAATGTTGTGCCCCTCAATTTCACCGATTATTGTAAGGCAGTAAATTTTGTGCTTTCCGTCGGCAGAGGAAAGACTGCCGAGTTCCTTTATTTCTTCTAATTTTTCGTTTTTGTTTTCGTTTTTATCAGACATAAATTTAACTCCGTTTTTTAAAATTACTGATTATAGTTTTTGTGATTATTCTTAAAATATCATAAATTTATCTAAAGAATATTTTTTGGACTATTGCAAAATTTAAAAGTAGTAATATTTTAATAGGAGTTTTAAAAATGGCTAAAAAAATTGGCAACAGAACAATTGAATTCGAAAACAAACCGCACATTATAAGTTACGGAAGTATAGTCGGCAAAAAGGAACACGAGGGTCCGCTTAAAAATGAGTTCGATTCTTATATTATTGACAGTTATTTCGGGGAAGAAAGTTTTGAAAAAGCCGAGAGCAAACTGCAAAAAACGGCTATTGAAATCGCTCTTAATAAATCGGGGTTAAAATCTACCGATATTGACAAAATTTTTGCAGGCGACCTGCTTAATCAGTGTATAGGCAGTTCGTTCGGTATAAGGGAACTGGGAATTCCGTTTATCGGGCTTTACGGGGCGTGTTCTACAATGGCATTATCTACGGGGCTCGCCTCCCTGTTTATTGATTCGGGCGCGGCAAAGCGTACAATTGCCGTAACGTCATCCCATTTTTGCTCGGCTGAAAGGCAGTACCGTTTTCCCCTTAATTACGGCTCTCAACGAACGCCAACTGCTCAGTGGACAGTAACGGGTTCGGGTGCGCTCGTTCTCGAACGCGATGGCAAAGGTCCTTATATTAATATGGTAACTTTCGGCGAAATTGAGGATTACGGCATCACCGACGCCAATAATATGGGTGCGGCTATGGCACCTGCTGCTGCCTCTACTCTTGCTCACTTTTTTAATGATACAAATACTTCGCCTGAGGATTATGATATAGTTTTTACAGGGGATTTGGGGCGCACGGGTACTAAACTTTTGTATGAACTTTGTGAAAGGCAGAATATTGACCTAAGGTGCAGGCACAGCGACTGCGGAACGCTGATTTTTGATGTTGAAAACCAAGATGTTCACGCTGGCGGTTCGGGCTGCGGTTGCTCGGCATCGGTGTTGTGCTCTTATATAATGCACCGTTTTGAAAGCGGCGATTTTAAAAATATTTTATTTATGTCTACGGGGGCGCTTATGTCGCCGACCTCTTCTTACCAAGGCGAAAGTATACCGGGAATTGCGCATTTGCTTAATATTAAAATTGATTGACAGATCTAAATCAAAAAAGTATAATATTAATAGAGTTCCCCGTCAAAATGCAAGGCATTACTTGGGTTTGACGGGGATTTTTTTGAAAAAGGGAGGTTTCATTAATGGAAAATAATATTCTTGAACTTTTAGAGGAAAAGAAGTTTGGGCGATTCAGAAGTATTATTTCGGAAATGAACCCTGCCGATATTGCGCAAATTTTAAACGAAGAGGCAACCAAAGAACAACTGCCTGTAATTTACCGCCTTTTGCCTAAAGAACTGGCGGCCGAGGTTTTTGTTGAACTTGACAGCGATATGCAACAATCGGTTATTGAGGTTTTCAGTGATGCCGAATTGCGCGAGGTTATTGACGAACTTTTTCTGGATGATACGGTTGATATTATCGACGAAATGCCTGCAAATGTTGCTAAAAGAATTTTAAAACAGACCGATGCCGCAACACGCAAAAAAATCAATCAACTTTTAGCCTATCCTGACGACAGTACAGGTAGCATTATGACCACCGAATATGTGGACCTTAAAAGAGATATGACGGTGGACGAAGCCTTTGAAAAAATACGCCGTGTTGGAAAAGACGCTGAAGATATTTACACCTGCTATGTTTTGGGTAAAGGCAGGCTTCTGGACGGCTTTGTAACGGTAAAGGATATGCTGCTTTGCGGCAGAGATGTTTTAATAGGCGATATAATGGAAGAAAACGTTATTTTTGCCTATACTTTTGACGATAAGGAAGAGGTTGCCGACAAGTTCTTAAAATACGACCTTACGGTACTGCCTGTAGTTGACCGCGAAAACCGACTTGTAGGTATTGTAACGGTTGACGATGCTATTGACGTTATCAGGGAAGAGGCTACCGAGGATATTGAAAAAATGGCGGCTATTTCGCCGTCGGATAAAGCCTATCTTAAAACGGGCGTTTTCAGTATGTTCAAAGCGCGTATACCGTGGCTTATGTTACTTATGCTTTCTTCAACAATAACGGGTGCAATAATTTCTTCGTTTGAATCTCGGCTTACGGTTTTCCCCGCGCTTATTGCCTTTATTCCTATGCTTATGGGTACGGCAGGTAACAGCGGAAGTCAGTCATCGGTTACAATTATAAGAAGTCTTTCTTTAGGTGATGTTGAGTTTAAAGATTTTTTCAGGGTTCTGTGGAAAGAACTGCGGGTTGGCGTAATTTCAAGTATAACCCTATCGGTAGTGAACTTTTGCAAAATGTGGCTTGTGGATTATCTGATTTTGGGTACATTTGATTCGGGCAAACAACTTTTAGAAATAACGGTAGTTTGCGTAACCCTTTTGTTTACGGTTATTGTGGCAAAAATTATCGGCGCGGCGCTACCTATTCTGGCTAAAAAAATCGGGTTTGACCCAGCGGTTATGGCAAGTCCTTTAATTACAACGGCGGTGGATGCAATTTCGCTTGTAATATATTTTAGTGTTGCTATGATTTTGCTAGATTTTTAATTTTAAAAGGCTATCTCATTTTTAATGAGATAGCCTTTTGCAGTTTATTTGAATAATTCGTTTTGCTTATTAAAAATTGCGGTTCTTGTAACCGAGTAGAAAACCTTTTCGTTTTCCTCGAAGAATTTATCCATTATAAGCGAGGGATTTAAATTATCTTCATTGCCAGCAGTAAGGCAAAGGATTAGGGAATCAGAGTCAAAAGAAAAACGGTTGATTTTAGGAATTATATCAATTTGTTTAATTTTGCCTTTTTTGCCTTTCTTCTCGCAAATAATACTGTCGCGGTTTAAAAATTCGGTGAGTTTTTCCTTAATTTCAGCAAAACTCTCCCCAAAATTAAGGGCAAATTCTGCAAAACCGATATCTTTCATTGCCATTTGCGGCTCGTCCACTTTTACGAATTCGAGTCCCTCGATGCTTACCTTTTTGAGTGCAGCAAGGCAGTCTTCGTTACTGAAACTGTCATCTATAAGGCGGATTTCAAGAATTTCATAAACGCCCTCAAACCCAAGGGATAACGGCACTGCAAAGTTCATATACACGTGTTGATTGAACCCCTCGGTATACCAGATGGGGATTTTGGATTTTACAATCAGCCTTGACATAACACGTGTCATATCAAGGTGGGATATAAATTTAAGTCTGCCTGTCTTTTTAAAGAAAATTCTAACGGTTCTCAAAGCAAACACCCTCCCCATAACAGTTTGCACCGCATCCTGCACACTTTTCGCGGCAGTTGGGTGTTGTGATTTCTGAATGTGCGGTACGGTTTTCCCTTACTAAAAATTCTTTGGTTACGCCGTAGTCAAGATGGTCCCAAGGATTAATTTCGCAATAATCGCGCTCGCGGTTGGCATAAAATTCGGGGGATATATCACATTCCGCAAATGCTTCCAACCATTTGTCAAGGTTAAAGCATTCGGTCCAACTGTCAAAACGGCAACCTTTTTGGAATGCCTTTTCAATAACTGAGCCTAGTCTTCGGTCACCGCGCGCGAGTACACCCTCTAAGAAACTTGTTGCCGAATCGTGATAACTAAGGGAAATTTTTCGGGTTTTGATACAGGATTTAAGGTATTCCTGACGGCGACGTATTTCGCTTTCGGTAATTTGAGGTTCAAATTGGAAAGGCGTAAAGGGTTTTGGCACAAAGGTTGAAACGCTTATAGATACCGAAACCGACTTGCCCTTTGGTTTTGTGGGCAGATTATAGTAGGTATCAACAATTTTTTGACCGAGGTCTGCAATACCCTTTAAATCCTCGTCTGTTTCGGTGGGAAGACCTAACATAAAGTAAAGTTTAACCGCAGTATAGCCACCCTCAAATGCTGTTTTGCAGGTATTTATAATCTCATCTTCAGTAACGTTTTTGTTTATAACATCGCGAAGTCGCTGTGTACCTGCCTCGGGGGCAAAGGTGAGTCCGCTTTTGCGAACGTGGTTGATTTTTTCAAGCAATTCTTCCGAAAAATTATCAATTCTGAGTGACGGCAAGGCAAGACTTACGTGGCTTTTTTCGGTCCAATCAAGCATATTTTCGAGTAAAGGCTCAATTTCGCTGTAGTCACTCGTACTAAGGGACGAAAGGGAAATTTCGTCATACCCTGTATTCTCACAAAGGCACTTAGCCTGTCGGTTAACGGTTTCGGCTTTTTTCTCGCGCACAGGTCGGTAGATAAACCCAGCCTGACAAAAACGGCAACCGCGTATGCAACCGCGAAAAACTTCTTCAACAACGCGGTCGTGAACGATTTCAATAAGCGGTGTTACAAAATTATCGGGATAAAAGACCTTGTCCAAATCCTTAATAATTCTTTTTTTAATGGTTTTCGGGGCGCCTTTGGGGGTAACGGCAGCAACGGTACCGTCAGGGTTATATTCGATTTCGTAAAGCGACGGTACATAAACGCCCTCAATTTTAGCGGCGGCTTTCAGGAATTCTTCTTTAGAGGCGCCTTTTTTCTTGAATTCTTTATAAAGGTCAATAACTTCTAAATCGACCTCTTCGCCTTCTCCTAAGAAAAATATATCAACAAAATCTGCTAAAGGCTCTGCGTTACAAACGCAAGGTCCGCCTGCTACAACTAAGGGGGAAAGCCCCTCTCTTTCAGAAGATTTCAGCGGCACGCCTGCAAGGGAAAGCATATTAAGCACATTTGTATATGCCATTTCGTACTGAAGCGTAAAACCTATAAAATCAAAATCTTTTATGGGGTCGCGGCTTTCAAGGGCAAAAAGCGGAATATTTTCGCGGCGCATAACCTCTTCAAAATCGGTCCAGGGTGCAAAAACGCGCTCGCACCAGATATCCTCGCGCGAATTAAACTGCGAATAAAGTATCTTCATTCCAAGGTGGGACATACCTATCTCATAGGTATCGGGAAAGCAAAAAGCAAACCTTACTTCAACATCCTCTTTGTTTTTAATAACACTGCCGGGTTCTCCGCCCGAATATCTGCCGGGTTTTTGAACCTGTAAAAGCAAATGTTCAAATTTTTTAAGTTCCATTTTAATTTTCCTTTATAAATTCATTAACCTTTATTTTACAATAATATTAAAAATCTTTCAACTACTTATTTGCTAAAGTCATAACAAAAAGATAAATTCCGATTATAAAAAGTGAAAGATTGAATTTACCCTTAACTGTAAAAACAATTGCGGCGGCAATTATTAAAAGCGCGGTAATAATTGTTATAATTTTAAGGACTACTGCGGCAGTATCGGGACCTTTATATTTTGCAATAACGCATTTTAGCACCGTGCCCCCGTCAAGACCGTAAAGCGGAAGCGAATTAAAAACACCAATAATCAGATTTAGCAGAGCAAATATTAAAACGGTTTCATTTTTAAGGCATATATAATTTATATAAAGGGATAAAAACAGAATAAAATTCATAAGCGGACCGAAAACAGCAATTAAGATATCATTTTTATAACGTTTTGTAAAAGGGGCGGTTATTTGCACGCTTGCAGGGATAAGTTTAATTCTTTTAGGGGTACATTCGCTAAGCCACATTGCAAAAAGATGACCTATTTCGTGCATAGAAACGGCAAAAAAGGTTGGCAGAATAAGACCTGTGCGGTCGGTAGCAAGCATAAGGGTTACAAGTGCCGCAAACAAAAAGGAAACGTAAATCTCTGTACCGAAAAGTTTAAATTTCATCCTTTTCACCGCCCGTTTCAAGAATTTGGTTTATATCCGTATCATTAAGTATTTCGGTTTCATACCATTCTTTAAGGGGTATATAAGTACCTTTGAAAAAGTATTTTATAACAATAATCCCCGCCAGAATTATTGCGGCGCATAAAAGTTCGGTTATAAGTATATGTAGCCATTTGGTTGTTTTACGAGCGGTTTGGTCATTTTCAGTCATTGTGCAATACCTCTTGTGAAATTTAAGGTTTTGTGTTAGAATTAATACAGTATATTAATTTGTAGGATGATATTATGCCTTTTTTACCTATAACTAAAAAAGAAATGGCGGCTCTCGGTTGGCAAGAGGCCGATTTTATAATTGTTACGGGGGATGCTTATGTAGACCACCCTAGTTTTGGCACGGCTATAATCTCGCGCGTGCTTGAAGCCCACGGATACCGAGTATGCATTATTCCGCAACCGCGGTCTGATGAGGATTATAAAAGATTCGGCAAACCAAGACTCGCGTTTTTAGTAAACGGTGGTAATATAGATTCAATGGTAGCCCATTACACCGCCGCTAAAAAGCGCCGCAGTGATGACGCGTATACCGCAGGTGGAAAATCGGGAGCCAGACCCGACCGCGCAGTAACGGTTTATACACAAAAAATCCGCAAAATTTTCGGGGATATACCGATTGCTATCGGCGGTATTGAGGCGTCGCTCAGGCGTTTTGCCCATTATGATTACTGGTCGGACAGTGTGCGCGAATCGGTGCTTATAGAATCAGGCGCGGATTTGCTTATGTACGGTATGGGTGAAAAGCATATAGTAGAAATTGCCGACCGTTTAAATAACGGCGAGCCGATAAAAAGTCTTACAGATATAAAGGGTACTTGTTATGCGGTAAGTGGGGAAGAGTATATTGGAATTAAAGGCGCGGTAGAGTGCCCCTCGTTTGAACTGGTGTCCGCCGATAACGAAAAATCAAAGGCTCAGTATGCAATTTCCTGCAAACTGCAACAACAGGAGCAGGATTCCACACGCGGCAAAACCGTTATTCAAAAACACGGAAAGCAGATTTTGGTGCAAAATCCGCCAATGCCGCCCCTTACTACTGAAGAGATGGATGCGGTTTATTCGTTACCGTTTATGCGGGATTATCACCCTAGTTACGAGGCTTTGGGTGGAGTGCCGGGTATAGAAGAGGTTAAATTTTCAATTATTCATAACCGCGGTTGTTACGGCGCTTGCAATTTTTGTTCCTTGGCTTACCATCAGGGAAGACAGATTTCGGTAAGAAGCCATAAATCTGTAATAGATGAGGCAAAACAAATCACATCTATGCCCGATTTTAAGGGTTATATACACGATGTCGGCGGCCCTACCGCCAATTTCCGCGCGCCTTCTTGCGAGGGTCAACTTAAAAACGGACTCTGCAAGGATAAAAAATGTTTGGCGCCGCAAATGTGCCCTGCGGTTAAGGTTTCGCATGAGGATTATTTAAAACTTTTGCGTGAACTAAGGAATCTTCCTAAAGTAAAAAAAGTTTTTATACGCTCGGGTATTCGTTTTGATTATCTTATAGCAGATAAAAATGAGGAATTTTTCAAAGAACTGGTTTACCACCACGTCAGCGGTCAACTGAAAGTTGCTCCTGAACACTGCTCGGATAACGTTTTGAAATATATGGGCAAACCGTCATTTTCGGTTTATACCAAGTTTGAAAAAAGGTTTTACGAACTTACAAAAGCGGTGGGTAAAAAACAGTATTTAGTGCCTTATTTAATGTCGTCCCACCCGGGAAGCACTATAAAGGATGCTATTGAACTATCCCTTTTTTTAAAGCGCAATAATCTTCATCCCGAACAGGTGCAGGACTTTTATCCCACACCGGGTACCGTTTCAACCTGTATGTTTTATACAGGACTCGACCCGATTACTATGCAAAAGGTTTATGTGCCTAAAACAAGCGCCGAAAAGGCGGAACAACGGGCTTTGCTTCAGTATTTTAAGCCCGAAAACCGCGAAATTGTACTAAAAGCACTGAAAAAGGCGGGCAGATACGACCTTATCGGTACAGGCAAAAACTGCCTTGTAGCGCCCGATAAAAATACTATGCCGCAAAAACGCAAAAAAACCATACGCAATATTCATAAAAAGAAGAAATAAAAAAAGTTCTACACGAAAAGTGTAGAACTTTTAATCTTTTTAAGGTTTAATTAATAAGCAATACCTTCAGCAATCATAGCATCTGCAACCTTGATAAAGCCTGCAATGTTAGCGCCTGCTACGAGGTCACCTTTCATGCCGTACTTCTCAGCAGCATCCCATGAATTCTTGTAAATGTCAGCCATAATCTGCTTAAGTTTAGCGTCAACCTCTTCTGCGGTCCAACTGTAACGCATAGAGTTCTGGCTCATTTCAAGACCCGAAACTGCAACGCCGCCTGCATTAACTGCCTTTGAAGGAGCGATGACAACCCCTGCTTCTTTAAGGTATGCAACGGCCTCTGCTGTGGTGGGCATATTAGCAACCTCAACATAATATTTAACGCCGTTTGCAACTATGTTCTTTGCATCTTCGATGCCAACTTCGTTTTGGGTAGCGCAGGGCATAACAACATCAACCTTGGTAGCCCAGGGACGCTGACCTTTGAAGAAAGGAACGCCGAATTTTTCTGCATAGTCTTCAACCTTGTCACGGCCGGGTGCTCTCATTTCGAGCATGAAGTTGACTTTTTCTTCGGTGGAAACGCCGTCTTCGTCGTAGACATATCCGTCGGGACCCGAAATGGTTACAACCTTGCCGCCGAGTTCGTTAATTTTCTTGACGGTGCCCCAGGCAACGTTACCAAAACCTGATACTGCAAAGGTTTTGCCCTTGATGTCTTCGCCGAAGGAAGCGAGCATATTTTCAACATAGTATACTGCGCCGAAACCGGTAGCCTCGGGACGGATGAGGGAGCCGCCGTAGGAGATGCCCTTACCGGTGAGAACTCCTGTGAACTCGTTGCGAAGGCGCTTATACTGTCCGTAGAGATAGCCTACCTCACGGGCGCCTACACCGATGTCGCCTGCGGGAACGT
>JAZQHI010000023.1:0-2058 GCA_045540535.1 Acutalibacteraceae bacterium
TGAAACGCCGTCAGGTCTTGACGGGGAAGAGCATTATACCACAGCGCGCGATTTAGCGGCTCTTACACGCTTCGCTTTAGCGAATGAAGATTTTGCCGCGGCGGTTTCAACCAAGTCCGCAACCCTTAATTACGGCAATCCACCTTATAGGCGAACGCTTACGAACCATAACAAACTGCTAGGCAATTTTGACGGTATTGTTGGTGTTAAAACGGGTTTTACCAAAAAATCTGGCAGATGCCTTGTGTCTGCCGCTAAGCGCGACGGTAAGTTTGTAATAGCGGTTACACTTAATGACCCTGATGATTGGCAAGACCATAAAAATATGCTCGAATACGGGCTTTCGGTTATAAAAATTCACGAAATCGCACCGCCCGACTTTAAGTATAAAGTAGACATTATCGGCGGCGAGCAGACCAGTTTAGAAATTACTGTAGAACCGATTAATGTCAGTTTTTTAAATGACGAAAACTTTAGTTGTACAGTTAATTTGCCCCAATTTGTTTATGCGCCAATTGAAAAAGGTGAAATTATCGGTACAGCGGTTTATAAAAAGGGCGAAACGGTTATAACTTCTAAAAATCTTTGTTCCAACGAGGATATTGAATTGTCACCGCACAAAACAAATGCTAAGGACAAAATTTTAGAAAATATAGTATACATATTTATGAATTTATGGGAGAAATAAATGAAGGATAATAAAATAAGACTTCAAAAACATTTATCAGAGTGTGGGATAGCATCCCGCAGAAAAGCAGAGGAATTAATTGAGCAGGGAAAGGTTCGTGTTAACGGCAGAGTAGCCTTTATTGGTGCGAAAGTTGACCCTAAACGTGATAAGGTAACCGTTAGCGGTAAAACTGTTGTAGCGCAAAACCAAAAGGTTTATTTAATGCTGCATAAACCGCGCGGTTATGTTACAACCCTGAAAGACGAAATGGACCGCAAATGCGTGAGTGACCTTGTAAAAGATGTTGGGGTAAAGGTTTTCCCTGTGGGCAGACTTGACCGCAACTCTGAGGGCTTGCT
This sequence comes from Acutalibacteraceae bacterium, assembly GCA_045540535.1. GTDB lineage: Bacteria > Bacillota > Clostridia > Oscillospirales > Acutalibacteraceae > UBA737. Next base: position 1,030 of record JAZQHI010000023.1, read on the forward strand.
TATAATGACCAATGACGGCGGTTTTGCTAACGATTTAACACATCCGTCTTCACATGTTAATAAAACTTATCGCGTTACTGTTAAAGGTGAAGTTACCGATGAGAAAATCATTAAAATGAAGGACGGTATCTTGCTTGACGGCGTTAAAACGCTTCCTTGTGACGTTTTTGTTGCCGAAAGAAAGGCAGATAGAACCGTACTTATATTTATTATTCATGAGGGCCGCAACCGCCAGATTAGAAGAATGTGCGAAGCGGTTCAACTTGAAGTGTTGCGACTTAAACGCACCGAAATTGCAGGGGTTAAACTTGGAATGTTGCCACAAGGCAAATGGCGTCCTTTAAATGAAAAGGAAATGCGAAGACTCACTAATATAGGCACTGCCGCAAAGGAAGAATAAATAATGATAACTTTAGCACCAATGGATAACGGCTTGCAAATAGCCGAAATTTTTGCTCAAAAAGGAATTGAATATAACGAATTTTGCGGTTGTGTAGCCGCGAAAATGGGGGATGAGTTGTTAGGTTTTTGCCTTTATGAACTCGATAATAAAAGAATTACAGTACACTATTTGGAACCTTTAAACGATATCCCTTTAGCCGACGGTATTTTAAGAAGCACACTTCACGTTGCGGCGGAACGCAGCATTATGAATGCTTATTATGCCGAAACTTTGCCTGAAAGTTTTCTTAAAAAAATTGGTTTTATAAAGGACGAAAACGAGAAAACTTTAAATATTGATAAACTTTTCCAAAGTTGTTGTAATTGTTAAACGCTCTTTAAAAAAGGTGATGTTAAAATGAAAAAGGTATTATCCGCTATAGCAATAGTTCTTGTTATACTAACAGTATATTTTTGTTTTTTTGATAACGATAACTCTAAAGATAAAAATAATGAAATTTTACAAAGCATTGAACAAAACAGTGAACTTTATCCAGTATATAACCGTCTTAGCAAAGACGAAAAATATGCATACATAGAAATTTGTTCAACACTTAATGAATTTGCTAAATCTACCTCTATGGTATA
>JAZQHI010000024.1:0-3180 GCA_045540535.1 Acutalibacteraceae bacterium
GGTCAAAAACACCCTTTAAATTTGGAAGTTCATCAAAAAGTTCAAGGCAACTTTCCGCAGTATCCCCGAAAATACCTTTTTCATTTTCGTGACAAAGAGTAACACCTAAATCTTTTACCATAATACATAATTTTCCTAAACGGTCAATAACTTCGTTTTTATAATCGCTTTTAAGAGCATTTTCGGGCAAATAAAAGGAAAAAATACGTATATTTGAAGCGTTTAAAATATTTGCAATTTCAAGTGTGTGCTTAAACTTTTCTAAATGGTTATGGAAGTTATCTGTTATTGAAATTTTTCCAATTGATGAGCCAACTGACCAAACAATTAAACCGTTATCATCTAACTTTCCCTTTACTTCTTTGGCTTTTTCGGGGGTTATATCCGAAATATTTTCACCGTCCACTCCCCTTATTTCAATACCTTTAAGTTTATTGCGCTTCATAGCATTTATTTGTCCGTCAATATCGCTGCTTGCTTCATCTGCAAAAGCATATATATTTACATTTTTCATCTTATCACCCCTATATTTAAATTATATTACTTTTATTTTTAAGGTCAATTTCAAAAAATCACAGAAAAACATTGAAAATATTAACATTTTGATTTAGAATAGAACCGAGGTGATTAAATTTGCTCAAACCTGAAATTATAGCGCACCGAAACTACACCCAAAACCCTGATACCGAAATATTTAATATGCACTCCCACGAAACTTATGAAATTTACTGTTTTTTAAAGGGTAGCGCTAAATATTTTGTTGAGGGCAATATCTACAACCTATCACCTAACGATATACTTATTATGAAAAAGGCTGAAACTCACACCCTTTTAATAAACCGCTGTGTGCCTTACGAAAGAATTGTAATTAACTTTAACAACAGTGCTTTGCTCGACGGCGTAAGCGATAAAATACTTAAATTTATTGATAACCGCCCGTTAGGTTGCTCTAATAAATATTCAGCAAAAATCTATAATAATAACAACTGGATGAATTACCTTGAAAAGATTTACAGTTCTGAAATAATAGAAGAAAAACGTCTTTACCTTACAACATTGCTTTACGAAATGTGCGCAGAATACCCAGAACATTCAGAACAGAACGAACCCAATAATATTAATAAAATTATTGAATATATTAATAACCATCTTTTCGATAAAATCACTCTTGATATACTTTCCGAAAATTTTTATTTAAGCAAAATGCATTTAACACGAAAATTCAAACAGTTTACGGGTGCAACCGTTTGGGAATATATAACTACAAAAAGGTTAATTTATGCTAAAGAACTTTTAAACAACGGTATGCCGCCGACATTTGTTTTTAAAAACTGTGGTTTTTCCGATTACACAACCTTTTATAAATCATATTTAAAGCATTTCGGCAATTCACCGAAACAAGATTATTTTAAAAGAAACTGAGGTACTCGAATTGGATAAATTTGTTTTACATTCTAAATATAAACCCACAGGTGACCAACCCGAAGCCATTAAAAAATTAGTTGAGGGTATAAACCGCGGCGACAGAGAGCAGGTATTGCTCGGCGTTACGGGTTCGGGTAAAACCTTTACAATGGCGAATGTAATTGAACGTGTTAACCGACCGACTTTGGTTCTAGCACACAATAAAACTTTAGCGGCGCAACTTTGTTCGGAATTCCGCGAACTTTTCCCCGAAAATGCAGTCGAATATTTTGTTTCATATTATGACTATTATCAGCCCGAAGCCTATCTTCCCGGTACAGACACCTATATTGAAAAAGACTCGGCTATTAACGATGAAATCGACAAACTTCGTCACAGTGCCACCTGCGCATTATCGGAACGGCGCGATGTAATAATAGTTGCTAGTGTTTCTTGTATTTATTCTCTCGGTAACCCCATAGACTATAGAAATATGGTAATTTCTCTACGCGAGAGTATGGAAAAAAAACGTGATGATTTAATACACAAACTTGTTGATTTGCAATACGAAAGAAACGATATAAACTTTGTACGTAATAAATTCCGCGTTAGAGGCGATACTGTTGAAATTTTCCCTGCCTATTCAATGGATAATGCAATAAGAATTGAATTTTTCGGGGATGAAATTGACCGCATTTGCGAAATTAATACCGTTACGGGCGAAATAAAGGCTTTTCTTTCCCACGTAGCAATTTACCCTGCCTCACATTATATTGTGCCTCAGGATAAGTTACAGGACGCATTGCAAGAAATTATTGCTGAAATGGAGGACAGAGTAAAATTCTTTATAGAAAATGAGCAATTAATTGAAGCGCAACGCATTCGCCAGCGCACTGAATATGATGTTGAAATGCTAAGAGAAATCGGCACTTGCAAGGGTGTTGAAAACTATTCTAGAGTACTTGCGCGCCGACCGGCAGGCAGTACACCGTCAACTCTTCTTGACTTCTTTCCTGATGATTTTATTCTGTTTGTTGACGAATCTCACGTAACACTACCTCAGGTACGTGGTATGTACGGTGGCGACCGAGCACGTAAAGAAAACCTTGTTCAGTACGGTTTCAGGCTCCCCTCTGCCTTTGATAACAGACCGCTTAATTTTGAGGAATTTTATTCCCACGTAAAACAAGCAGTTTTTGTATCCGCCACACCTGCTGATTTTGAGAAGGATCACGCCACACAAATTGTAGAACAAGTAATTCGTCCTACAGGTCTTTTAGACCCACAAATATCAGTAAGAGCCACCGAGGGTCAAATTGACGACCTGATATCCGAAATTAACGAACGAACGGCAAAAAAAGAGCGAGTGCTCATTACAACACTCACTAAAAAAATGGCAGAGGACCTTACCGAATACCTTGAAAATATTAATATTAAAGTTCGTTATATGCACTATGACGTTGACACGATGGAACGTATGGAACTTGTAAGGGATTTGCGTCTTGGCGAGTTTGATGTACTTGTGGGTATAAACCTTTTACGCGAGGGACTTGATATACCCGAAGTATCCCTCGTGGCTATTCTTGACGCTGATAAGGAGGGTTTCCTTAGAAGTGAAACCTCGCTTGTGCAGACAATTGGCAGAGCGGCACGTAATGCAGAGGGCACAGTTATTATGTACGCTGATAGTGTTACTCAATCGATGGAGCGTGCTATCAGTGAAACTGAACGCAGACGTACAATTCAACAAAAATACAACAATGAGCATGGAATAAC
>JAZQHI010000025.1:0-2084 GCA_045540535.1 Acutalibacteraceae bacterium
AAAAACAGAAACGAATTTCGTTTCTGTTTTTTATTGCTTTCTTTAAGAGCTGTTCCTTTACGATTAAATATTTTCCGTTAAAATAAAGTTGTTATCCAATAAATAATCCCATAAATCACACTTGCAACCGTGCCATATACAATAACCGGTCCTGCGATTTTGAACATATTAGCACCGACACCCAGGATGAAACCCTCTGCTTGTGGTCAAGTAGGACACAGTAAATTGCAAAAATATTTACATTAAAACAGCGGTGTGGTATAATGAAATAAAATGAGGTGGAAAAATGTTTGTCTTTGCTTTTATTTTGTATGCAGTCGCAATTAGTTTTATTGCGAATAGCTACGTTTTTGTTCAGCAGGCACCGCAAAGTCTATTCTTTTTAATACCGATTTTCCTTTTTGTAAATATTTTTGCAGGTTGTTTTTTGTTAAAAACAAAAAGAAAATCTCTTAAAATCTGCTGCCATGGCACAGCGCTGTTAGTTTCATTTTACATATCTGTAACCGTATCTATAATTTATCAAATTATTATAGCGATAAAAACTATTCCAGATAATTATATGTTATTTGTCTGGAGCCTGGTGCTCTGCGTTTGTGTTAATTTCGTTATCTTTTGGAACGGAATTATATGTGTATATCTGACATCAACACAGTTAGGCATTAAAACAAGGGTTATCGGAATTGTTTGCGGTATGATACCTATAGCAAATTTGGTTGCTTTATTTTTCATAATTAAAACCACTATTACAGAATGTTTGGTTGAAGCAAAAAAAGAAAAAATTAACAAGCAACGGCATGATTTAAAAATTTGCTCCACAAAATATCCTATCCTTTTAGTTCACGGTGTCTTTTTTCGTGACACTAAATATTTTAACTATTGGGGAAGAATACCGGGAGAATTAGAAACAAATGGTGCAACAATATTTTATGGCAATCACCATTCTGCTTCATCGGTAGCTGACAGCGCCGACGAATTGAAATCGCGTATTGCAGAAATACTTGCCGAAACAGGCGCGGAAAAACTGAATATAATTGCTCATTCCAAAGGCGGTCTTGACTGCCGTTATGCAATTTCAAAGCTTGGTATCGCCGATAAGGTTGCGTCACTAACTACAATAAACACACCGCACAACGGTTGCTTGTTTGCCGACTATCTACTCAGTAAAATACCGTCATCCACAAAAAACAAGGTGGCAGATACCTATAATTCAACACTCAAAAAACTTGGTGAGCCAAATCCTGATTTTCTTGCAGCGGTTAACGATCTGACCGACAATTACTGCAAACAACTGAACCTTGAACTGACAACACCGCAAGGGGTTTACTGTCAAAGCGTTGGTTCTATATTAACCAGAGCTACAAACGGGAAATTCCCATTAAATTTTTCATATCATTTAGTTAAACATTTCAGCGGTGAAAACGACGGTCTTGTAAGTGCGGAATCATTTAGATGGGGAGAAAATTTCACTCTCTTAAAACCACCGAAAAAGAGAGGTATCTCCCACGGTGATATGATTGATTTAAATCGAGAGAATATAAAAGAATTTGATGTTAGAGAATTTTATGTAAATTTAGTAAATGAACTAAAAAACAAAGGTTTCTAACGAAAAAGGCTTGACCGATTTGGTCGAGCCTTTTTTGTGGACAGTCGAGCACGCCTGTCCCTACTACTTTGTTTCAACTAAAAATTTACATTCGGAATTGTTTCTTGCACCCGACGGTGGAGTAAAGCGCCCGCGGCGGAAGCAAAGCGCCCGCCTGCACCCCCCTACAGGCCATAGGGCGCAGATTTCCTTCGGAAATCTATCGTGTAAAGTTTTAAATGAAACAAGGTACTACTGAAGCTTACATTTTAAATCATCGTTTTGCGTTTGCAGCGAAAGTGAAGCGCGCCTGCGCCTACCTGTTTTCAATCTGCAAACATAAATATCACCCCTTGCATCGCAAGGGGTGATACGCTTTTTTAGTCTATTTTTGCTGTTGCTTTTTCGTTTACCGTAACGGGGTGCTTTTCTTCAAGAGCTTTGTAAGCTTCTTCGTAGTCAGCACTTCTCATATCGCCGTCAACGTTGTTCTTCCAGG
>JAZQHI010000026.1:0-5031 GCA_045540535.1 Acutalibacteraceae bacterium
GAATTCCTTAAAACCAACGGTATCAGAACCCACGTTTTAAAGAAAATCGGTGACGGCAGTGAAGAAATCCCCGAGGCTATCCGCCAAGGTCATATCGCTTATATCATAAACACGCGTGACATTAATTCGGCAGGCCCCGTGGCCGATGGTTTTGAAATCCGCCGCAGCGCTACCGAGAATAATGTTACACTCTTTACTTCGCTTGATACAGTACGCGTTCTTCTTGATGTTCTTGAAGAAACAACTATCACAATTTCCACAATAGATGCATAAATTGGGTGAATAACTATGATGAAACAAGGGATTTATAAAATTCTTTATAATTTTGAACTAGCCCCTGCGGTTTTCAGAATGGTGCTTGAGGGTGATACCTCGGCACTTCTGTCACCGGGTCAGTTTGTAAATATTAAAATTGACGGTCTTTATTTAAGACGTCCCATTTCGGTTTGCGATTATGATAAAAACACTATCGTGCTTATCTACAAGGTAGTAGGTGAGGGCACCGAGAAAATGAGCAAAATGCAGGCAGGCGAGGAACTTGATGTACTCGTAGGTCTTGGCAACGGCTTTAATGCCGAAAATGATTGCCAAAACCCGCTTGTTATAGGCGGCGGTGTTGGTATTCCGCCACTTTATAATCTCTGCAAAGAACTTATTAAGTTCGGCAAAAAGCCAACCGTTATTTTAGGCTTTAATACAAAAGATGAAATCTTTTATGAAGAGGTATTTAAACTTTTAGGTATTGATGTTTATGTTACCACGGTTGACGGTAGTTACGGCACTAAAGGCTTTGTTACCGATGTTATGAAAAATCTCGAGTACGACTATTTCTATACCTGCGGACCTATGCCAATGTTCAAGGCTATTGAAAGTATCGCTAAAACCAGCGGTCAGTACAGTTTTGAAGAAAGAATGGGCTGCGGCTTTGGCGCTTGTATGGGTTGTACCTGTAAAACAAAGTACGGCAACAAGCGTATCTGTAAGGACGGTCCCGTACTTGAAAGAGAGGAAATCGTATGGTAAACACTAAGGTTAACCTTTGCGGAATAGAGATAGATAACCCCATTATCCCCGCAAGCGGTACATTTGGCTTTGGCTACGAATTTGCCGCCCTTTATGATATTAATATGCTCGGCACATTTTCCTTTAAAGGCACTACTAAGGACGCGCGTTTCGGCAACCCAACACCACGAATTGCCGAAACCCCTAACGGAATGCTTAATTCAGTAGGTCTTCAGAACCCGGGTGTTGAAAAGGTGATTTTAGAAGAATTACCAAAACTTAAAAAATGCTTTAATAAACCCGTTATGGCAAATGTCAGCGGTTTCGCGGTTGAGGACTATGCCTATACCTGCGAAAAATTAGATAGTGAAAACCAGATCGGTTGGTTTGAAGTTAATATTTCCTGTCCAAACGTTCACGGCGGAGGACTGGCTTTCGGCACAAGTGCTAAAAATGGCGAAGCGGTGACAAAGGCGGTAAAACGCGTAACAAATAAGCCTGTTTTCATTAAACTGTCACCCAACGTTACCGATATTACCGAAATTGCAAAGGCTTGCGAAGCCGCCGGTGCGGACGGTTTGAGCCTTATTAACACCCTGCTTGGAATGAGAATAAATTTAAAAACCAAAAAACCTATACTTGCCAACAAAATGGGCGGTTTTTCGGGTCCTGCAATACTTCCCGTTGCGCTCAGAATGGTTTATCAGGTTTACGATGCAGTTAAAATCCCCATAATAGGTATGGGTGGCGTTAGTACTGCAGAAGATGTTATTGAAATGATGCTCGCGGGTGCTACTGCGGTAGAGGTTGGCGCGGCTAACCTTGTAGAACCCTTTGCTTGCAAAAATATTATTGAAGATTTGCCGCGAGTTATGGAAAAATACGGAATTAATAATTTAAAAGATATTATAGGAGGCGCTCATAATGGGTAAAGACGTTATTATTGCTTGCGATTTTGCGAGCAAGGAAGAGGTTTTCACATTTTTGGACAAATTTACAGGTAAAAAGCCTTTTGTTAAAATCGGTATGGAACTTTTTTATGCCGTGGGTCCCGAAATTGTAAGAGAAATTAAGGCAAGAGGACATAAAATTTTCCTTGACCTTAAACTTCACGATATTCCTAACACAGTTAAAAAGTCAATGGCAGTGCTTTCTCGCCTTGATGTTGATATGACCAATCTTCACGCGGCAGGCACAATTACTATGATGGAGGGTGCTTTGGAAGGGCTCACCAGACCTGACGGCACAAGACCTTTACTTATTGCCGTAACCCAACTTACCTCTACTGACCAAGAGAGAATGGAAAACGATTTACTTATAAAAGAACCTATAGATAAGGTTGTTATGCACTATGCTTCTAATGCGGCTAAGGCTGGACTTGACGGCGTTGTTTGTTCACCTTTAGAGGCAGGCAAGGTACACGAAACCTGTGGCGAAAAGTTCTTAACAGTTACCCCCGGTGTTCGCTTTGCTGACGGTGACATCGGCGACCAGAAGCGCGTTATGACACCAAGTGAGGCTAAGAAAATAGGCAGTGACTATATCGTTGTAGGCAGACCTATTACCGCTGCCGCTGACCCTGTTGCCGCTTACGAACGTTGCTGCCAAGAATTTATAGATTAATTAAATTCGTAATGCGTAATTCCGAATTTAAAAATACGGAGGATTTTTATTATGGAAAGTTATAAACATGAATTTATTGAATTTTTAGAGGGCGCAGGTGTATTGAAATTCGGTGATTTTACCGCAAAATCTGGCAGAAAAATCCCTTATTTTATAAATGCCGGTGATATTAAAACAGGCGAGCAGATATGCAAACTCGGTGAATTTTACGCAAAGGCTTATTTTGAAAAAATTGGCAACAAAAAGACCGTTCTTTACGGACCTGCCTATAAAGGTATCCCGATTGCAGTGTCTGTAGCAGTTGCTCTTGCTAAAAACGGACTTGATGTACCCTTTTTCTTTAACAGAAAAGAGGAAAAAGACCACGGCGAAGGCGGCGTTTTTGTAGGTTATAAGCCTCAGGAAAATGAGGAAATCGTAATCGTTGAGGACGTTATCACCGCAGGTACCGCTATAAGAGAGAGTATGGAAATTTTGTCAGGTCTTAAAGGTACTAAGGTTTCGGCTGTTTTCGTTATGGTTGACCGTAAAGAAAAGGGCAAAACCGAAAAAAGCGCTATGGCAGAGGTTGGCGAGGAATTCGGTTTCCCCGTATATTCTGTTGTTGATGTTTATGACATTATCGAATATTTAGAGGAAGACGAGAAAAACCGCGAAAACGTTGACCGCATAAAGAAATATCTTGAAATAAACGGAGCAAAAAATTAAAGCATATCTTTGATATGCTTTAATTTAAAGTAATAAGTAAGAAGTAATAGTAAATAAGTAATGTGTGTCGCAAAAGCGACACCTTTATTATAAAATTAAAAAGGAACTTTTATTATGAGAAGTTTAATTGATATTTTAGAACTTTCAACGGTTGAGTTGGAGGGTCTTATTGCGACTGCTGAGGATATTATCGAGAACCCGAAAAAATATGCTCACAAGTGTGACGGCAAAAAATTAGCGACCCTGTTTTTTGAGCCGTCTACAAGAACCCGCCTTAGTTTTGAAGCCGCAATGTATGAACTCGGCGGTAACGTTTTGGGCTTTAGCGAAGCGCAGAGTTCTTCTGCCGCTAAGGGCGAAAGCGTTGCTGACACTGCAAAAACCGTTAGTTGTTATGCCGATATTATCGCAATGCGCCACCCTAAAGAAGGCGCGCCGCTTGTAGCATCTATGAACGCAAGTGTCCCCGTTATAAACGCGGGTGACGGCGGTCACAACCACCCAACCCAAACTCTTGCCGACCTACTGACTATCCACCGCGAAAAAGGTCGTTTTGACAACCTTACCGTAGGTCTTTGCGGTGACCTTAAGTTCGGTAGAACGGTGCACTCGCTTATTGCCGCTTTAAAACGCTATAAAGATGTTAAATTTGTATTTATTTCGCCTAACGAACTTAAAATACCCGATTATGTTAAAGAAAGTCTTAAAAAGGAAAATATAGAATATACCGAAACTACCGATTTGGAATCGGTTATGCCCGACCTTGATATTCTTTATATGACCCGCGTTCAAAGAGAGCGTTTCTTTAACGAAGAGGAATATTTAAGACTGAAAGACAGTTACATTTTAACCCCCGAAAAACTTACAAACGCTAAGGCGGATTTATCTATTCTTCATCCGCTGCCGCGCGTTAACGAAATAAGCGTTGCTATTGATAATGACCCCCGCGCTTGCTATTTTAAGCAGGTATTCAACGGTAAAATTATGCGTATGGCATTAATTCTTATGCTTTTGGAGGTGGAGTAAATGACGGTTGATGAAATTAAGAACGGTATCGTTATGGACCACATTACCGCAGGAAAAGGTATGCAGATTTATAACCTTTTAGGTCTTGATAACCTTGAATGTTCGGTAGCGCTTATAAAAAATGCGCCGAGCAGAAAAATGGGCAAAAAGGATATAATTAAAATTGATGATAATATTGAACTTAATACCGATATTATCGGCTATGTAGACCCCGATATTACCGTTAATGTTATCAAAAACGGCAAAACGGTTGAAAAGAAGACCATTGACCTGCCCGAACGCCTTACAAACGTTATAACCTGTAAAAATCCGCGTTGCATTTCTGCAACCGAGCAAGAGTTACCCCACATTTTCACTCTTGCCGACAAAGAAAACCGCGTTTACCGCTGCCTTTATTGCGAAGTAAAAGCAAAATAGTTTTTTAGTTCGCTGCAACTTTACTGCTAACCTTTAATTCCTACCCCGACAGTAAAATTCTACAAAATCACAGCGGGATATATAAATGTAAATTATTATATAAAAAGAGCCTGAACTAAAAAGTTCAGGCTCTTAAATTTTTAATTAATTTTTATTTACAATCTCATCAATTTCTTTTGCGGCGGCGGCAAGGTATTCGTTCTGGAATTTTTCAAACTCGCCGTTGTCTACAAGTTGCGCGAGGGAAACGTCAAT
>JAZQHI010000027.1:0-13580 GCA_045540535.1 Acutalibacteraceae bacterium
GGCGCTTGGGAACTTTCTGATATGTTCCACATTAAAGCCATTGAAATTATTGCCCGTTCACTTCGCGGTGCGGTTGCTAACACACCCGACGGTAGAGAGGGAATGGCTCTCGGTCAGTATGTTGCAGGTATGGGCTTCTCAAACGTAGGTCTTGGAGTTGATCACTCAATGGCTCATACACTTTCGGCTTACTATGATACACCTCACGGTAAGGCTTGTGCAATCTTACTCCCAACCGTTATGGCTTATAACGCTGAGTACACAGGCGAAAAGTATAAGGATATTGCTAAGGCAATGGGCGTTGAGGGTGTTGATGCCATGTCACAGGCAGAGTACCGCAATGCCGCTGTAGAAGCAGTTCGTAAACTTGCAGAGGATGTTGGTATTCCTACAACACTTAAAGGTATTGTTAAGGAAGAGGATATTGACGCTTTGGCTGCCGATGCATTTGCCGATGCTTGCCGTCCGGGTAATCCAAGAGAAACCAGTGAAGCGGATATCAAAGCCCTCTTTAAGAGTCTTATGTAATTTAAAACTTAATTTAAAATCACCCCTTGAATTTCAAGGGGTGATTTTTTGTAGTGGATTATGGCATTACAGATTCAATTAAATCTTCGCCCATAGTGTTACTGTCGTTATTATGGTTATCGCTGCTGTAATTATTACTGCTGTTAGCACTGCCGTTGTTATTGGTATCACCGTTTGGCGCACTGTTTACAATGCCGTTGCTGTTGTTATTGTTTTTGTTTGTGTCGTTGCCTCTACAAGCAGCAAATGCAAATATAAGTGATAACGAAAGTAAAACTGTAATAATTTTTTTCATAGAATTCTCCTCCTACGAATATAGTTTGCCGTAAGAGTGAAAAAATATGCAAATTAAATATTTTTTTATTTTTTTAATTATGCTTTCCAAACTGCTTTTAAAACCGAACTCAGTTTTGGCTTATTGCCGTAAAGCAGTACACCTACACGGTAAATTTTAGCCGAAATAAAACCAACTCCAATAACCGAGCCTACAAGAATTGCAACCGAAATTGCTATTTTATACCACGCAACTGTACTCATAGCAATTCTTGTGAACATTGCCATTGGCGAAGTAAAGGGGATATAAGAGCAGATTTTCATAATCAAATTATCAACATTTCCGCTTGCCATAGAGAACATGACTACCATAAAACCGAAAACAAAGAGGAAAGTTACGGGTTGAACGGCGGTGTTTATATCTTCAAGTTTAGAAACTGTGGAAGCGATAGCACCAAACAGAAACGCGTAAATAAGAAAACCTAAAAGGAAGAATACAAGCATAAATACAAGCAGTTGGGCAGGTATTCCAAAGATGGAATCTATAATCATATTATCTCCCCAATAAGATTGGTTCAGATCATAAAAGACAAGTGCTGAGCCGAATATTGTGCCAAGTTGCAAAAGCCCTGCAACAGAGGACGCAATAACCTTGCCAAACATCATACTTACGGGTTTTGCACTTGTGATAAGTACTTCCATAGCCCTTGAACTTTTTTCGGTTGCAACATTCATCGCCACCATTTGTCCGTATAGCAAAATAACCATATAAAGTGCAAAAATCATAATATATGTATAAAAGAAATTCTGCATTTGGTCTTTTCCAAGATTTTTAACAGTACCGTTAATTTGAATGTTCATTACCGCTTCTGCCGAGTCTACAGTCATCCCGCCGTTTACCATAGCGTTCATTTGATACATTTGTTGTAAAATTTCATCTGCTATAGCGGAATTGCTGTCATACATATTAAGATTTTCTACATAATAGGTGTATTCTGTAGCGCTTTTCATAACAAAAGCACAATCGGCTTCACCGTTGGTTATTTTTTCTTTAACTGTATCAATACTTTCATTGGTAATTTGTACGTTGTAATCCCTAAATGCGCCCACAAAGGCTTCTTTAATAATTTCAGCCTGTGCGGTATCTTCGGTTTTAATTAGCATTACAGAAAGTTCGTTTGAAACATCGGGCGTTTCATCTTTTTTGAAAGTGTCAGATATTCTTGGAAAGAACATAACAACCGCTATGGCTAAAACAAGAAAAATTGTAATTCCAATAAAAGCCTTATTTTTGATGTAGGAATTCAGTTCAAACTTTAAAATTTTTCCAAACTGTTTCATTTTTATTCCTCCTTTGGAGTATCGCCCGCAACTTCTACGAAAATATCGTTGAGTGAAGGCTCAAAAACCTTAATTTCGTCGATATCGTAGTTTTCTACAAGTCGGGTCATTACTGACTTTTTATCACTAGTTGAAGCGAGTTTAATCATAAGGTCGCCATTTTCCATAGTAGTGCAGACACCGTCGAAATCTGTTTTGATTTTATCGGGATTTTCTGTTCTTATAACCAATCGGTCGCGAGGATAGTCGCGCTTTATATCCCGCAAATCACCCTGTAAAGCAACTTTGCCGTTATGAAGTATAGCAATACTGTCACAAAATTCTTCAATATAACTCATTTGATGGCTTGAAAACAAAACGATTTTACCTTTGCCGATTTGTTCTTTTACAACATCTTTTAATAGCATTGCATTAACGGGATCAAGTCCCGAAAAAGGCTCGTCAAGGATAACAATATCGGGGTCGTGAGCAAGCGCGGTTACAAGTTGAATTTTTTGTTGATTACCTTTTGAAAGTGTATCAAGACGTTTTCCGCGGTATTCTGTCATACCAAGTCTTTCCAGCCAATAATCTACAGATTTCACAGCGTCTTTTTTGCTCATACCTTTTAATTCTGCAAAATACGTAAGTTGGTCAATGATAGTTTTTTTCGGATAAAGCCCTCTTTCTTCGGGAAGATATCCGATACCGATTTTACTGTAATTTATAGGCTTGCCGTCTATTAGCACTTCGCCGCTGTTTGCAGGGAAAACATCCATTAAAATTCGTATGGATGTGGTTTTTCCGGCACCGTTTCTGCCAAGCAGACCAAAGGCTTTTCCACCCTCGGCTTTAAAGGAAACGCCCGTAAGAACTTCCTTTTCGCCGAAAGATTTATTAATATTTTTAAGTTCTAAAATCATTTTATATCAGACTCCTTGCTTAATCTGAAAATCAGCAGCATTGATTTTAACATTAAGTTCGTTTATGTTGGATGAAACGGTATAAGTTTTAATATCTTCGGTCACTGTATCGCCGCTAAAAAATTCGCTGAACAAACCAAACATACTTAAAATTCCTGAAATAATACCAACCGTAAGTAATATAGCAAATCCTATTGCTATATATTTTACTGTTATTTGAAAGGTATTCATTTAATTTCAACCCCTCCAAACATACAAGTGCCATTTATGTAGATAGTTGGTGCTTCTTTATGTACTGCTGTTTTATTTGAAATTCCGCCGAATATACAATTTGAACTAACCTTAACATTTACATTAGAGGGAACAAGTATATCAATGCCACCGAAGATTGCTGATACTTGAATTGCACAGTCTTTTTCGATAATAGCATTTTTTAAATCACAATCAACTCCGCCGAAAACAGCGGTAAGTTCAGCACCTTCAAATAATTCACCGTCATATTTGATATCGCATCCTGAGAAGACGGCGCAACCCAATTTTAAATTTTTATTTTCAGATTTCAGTTGTTTGAAGATTTCATTGGTTTTATTACCGAATATACCCATAAACACCATTTTAAGTCCTACGATAATAATAATGGCGGGAACAAGTAATTTCCAAACCATAGAGTAACTTAAAATATCCTGACAACATAAAAGCAGAAAAACACCTATCACAATACCAATTATATTGCCTGATTTTTCACGTTCTGTAAAGAGCCCTATGGCACACGGTACTATTATGAACAATGTCCACCAGCCGTCAAAAAACACATTAATATCTGTGATATTAAATGCATTGAGCGCAAAAATTACGCCTATTGCTACTAATACGATACCCCACAAAATACTACTGACTTTTTTCATTGTTTTTCCTCTTTTCTTGATAAATAAAAAAGTGCGCCAACCGAAGTTAAGCGCACCGAAAAACGCAAACTCCAATTGTCGCCAAACAAATTTCAAGAAATGATAGGTTTCCCACACAATAACCTGATGGAATTTGCGCTTTTTCCAAATTCACATGATTATTGTGCACAAAAAGGGCATAATTAACCCTTTGAAAAGAGAAATGACTATCAAGATTATATGAAATTTGTTTGGCAAGTTGTATTATAACACAAAGATTTAAAAAAATAAAGAGGTTTTAAAAAAATTCCAAAACAAAGATTTTGAAATAAAAAACCGCCTGAAAAGGCGGTTTAAAATAGATTTAATCAATTAATTCTTTTTCACTTTTTAATATTTCACCGTTTATTGCGCCAATTTCATAGTCAAATTCATATCCGTTAGACTTAAAATCAACATCATAATATTCTATGCTGTCATCGCGCTCGTATTCTACATATAAACCGTATATATCAGGCTCTGTCAGTCCTGCATGGTCAAGAGCGATAAATTTTGCCTGCTCTTTAGTTAGAATAACTGCACTGCCAGAAGCAGTGGAATTCTGGTTAACATTAGGTGATTTAGAATTATTATCGGAAGGTGAGGGGGTTAAGTTATTTTTGCAAGCAGATAGCGAAAAGGCAAAAATTAATATTAAAAAGGTTAAAATTAAAGTTTTTTTCATTTGAACCGACCTCCCTTTAATTGTAATTCCCTGAAACAGAAAATTTATTAAAAATTAAAGCACAAGACTGGGTGCCGTGTAAACACGCGCGCTTAATTCTTGGTCTAAAAGATAAAGGCTCTTTGGATCGTCACCGAAAAGGTTGAATTTGTTAACAAGTTTATCGGCGTTTTCTTCCTCTTCAAGTTGTTCCTTTACAAACCAATCAAGGAATTGCATTGTGCGGAAATCCTTAACACTGTAAGCCGCGTCATAAATATTGTGTATAAGGCTTGTTACATATCTTTCGTGCTTAGCACCCGCAAGCAACGGATCAATAGGCTTTTCAAATTTTTTATCAGGTTCATCAACGGCTTTTAAAGTTACCTTAACGCCATTGCTCTGAAGATATTTGATAAATAACAGTGCGTGGTCACGCTCTTCCTGTGCTTGAATATTGTACCAGTTACCAAAACCGTCAAGGTCAATATCTATGTAATAATTGGCAATATCAAGGTACAAATAAGCACTATATAATTCTTTGTTTATTTGGTCATTTAAGAGTTCAATAACTTTTTTATCTAACATAATTTTTTCACCTTTCAAATTAAACTGTAAAAATAGGGGACGGTATCAACCGCCCCCTAAAAATTGATTAATTAACCGAAGTAGCGGTTGAGTAATCCTTCAAATGCCTTGCCGTGACGGGCTTCATCGCGTGCCATTTCGTGAACAGTGTCATGAATTGCATCAAGACCGAGTTCTTTTGCAAGTTTAGCAAGTTCAAACTTACCAAGTGTTGCGCCGTTTTCAGCGTCAACACGCATTTCAAGATTTTTCTTAGTAGAGTCGGTAACAACTTCGCCTAAGAGTTCTGCAAATTTAGCAGCGTGCTCTGCCTCTTCTAAAGCGGCTTTTTCCCAGTAAAGACCAATTTCGGGATAACCCTCTCTATGTGCTACACGTGACATTGCAAGGTACATACCAACTTCACAGCATTCGCCGTTAAAGTTTTCGCGAAGACCTTCAATAATTCTTTCGTCAACACCTTTAGCAATTCCTACAACGTGCTCAGCAGCCCAGGTTTTTTCGCCTGCTTGCTCTTGGAACTTGGAAGCAGGGGCATTACAAATAGGGCACTTATCAGGAGCAGAATCTCCTTCGTGGGTGTAACCGCATACAAGACATACATACTTTTTCATTTTACTTTTCCTCCAAAAATAAATTTAATTTTGACATTTTTCACAGATACCGTAAACCACATAAACTGAAATTTGCGGCTCAAAGTTGTGCGTTTTTGCAATTTTTTCAAAAGGGTCATTATCAAGTCTGGCATCAATTATACAGTTGCAATTTTTGCAGTGCAGGTGAGCGTGAGGTTTAATATCGCCGTCATAGTGCTCAAAACCGTCACCAACATTGATATTCAAAATCTCGCCCGCTTCACTTAAAGCCGAAAGATTTCTGTACACTGTACCAAGACTGATGTTAGGCATAACTTCGCGCACGCGTTCATAAATCCAGTTCGCAGTAGGGTGGGTATCAGTTGAACGCAAAACATTTAAAATGGTTTCGCGTTGGCGTGAATAATTTTTCATTTGAATCACCCAAATCAGTAATGATTACTATTTTATTATAACGAAATTTTCTCGTTTGTCAATACTTTTTTATAAAAAAAATTAAAAAATTTGAAAAATTTTCCATTATGCAGAATTGCCTGCAGTTTTTTTGCATAATATTGCAAAAAAATAAAAAATATGCAAAAAAATGGTTTAAATTACTCGACAAATAAAAAATAGTGTGATATAATTCTTTAATATTAATATATATAAGGGCAAAAGGAATGATATAAATGCCAATTACCGATTTTTTAGAGCGGAATGCTAAGATTTATCCTAACGATTCTGCAATTGTTGAGGTAAATCCCGAAAAACAACCCGAAAAGAATATGACTTGGCGGGAATATAATTTGATTGAAACTTCGGGTGACGGGGACAAGTACCGCCGAGAACTTACATGGAGAGAATTTGATATTAAAGCAAACCGTTTTGCAAATCTTCTTTTTACGCGCGGTATTAAAAAAGGGGATAAGGTTGCAATTCTTTTAATGAACTGTCTGGAATGGTTGCCGATTTATTTCGGTATCTTAAAAACGGGTGCTTTGGTTGTTCCTATGAACTACCGCTATTCGTCGGATGAAATTAAGTACTGTCTTGATTTAGCCGATGTAAGAATGTTGGTATTCGGTCCTGAGTTTATAGAGCGTATCAACTGCATTACCGACGATATACCTATGGTTGACAATCTTTTTTATGTTGGTGATAAAAAAGATACTCCCGAATATGCGGACAACTATGCCGAAATGACATACTACTGTTCTTCTACAGTACCGCCTGTTGAACTTAAAGACAGTGACGATGCTGCTATTTATTTTTCTTCGGGTACAACAGGTTTCCCGAAGGCTATTTTGCACCGCCATGCTGCTTTGGTTTCTTCTTGCTATACCGAGCAAAATCACCACTCGCAAACAAAAGATGACGTATTTTTATGTATTCCGCCGTTATACCATACAGGTGCTAAAATGCACTGGTTCGGTTCGCTTTTGGTAGGTGCTAAATCGGTATTGCTGCGCGGTGTTAAACCTGAATGGGTGCTTGAAACCGTTTCGGACGAAAAGGCTACTATAGTTTGGCTTTTAGTACCTTGGGTTCAGGATATACTTGACAGTATTGACAGGGGCGACCTTAATTTAGCAGATTATACCCTTGAACAGTGGCGTCTTATGCACGTGGGTGCGCAACCTGTACCGCCGTCACTGATAAAACGTTGGAAAAAGATGTTCCCAAGTCATGATTATGATACTAACTACGGTCTTTCGGAATCTATAGGACCCGGTTGTGTGCATTTGGGAGTAGAGAATATACATAAAGTAGGCGCTATAGGAAAAGCAGGTTATCTTTGGGAAACAAAGATAGTTGATGAAAATTGCAATCCTGTAGCAAGGGGAAATGTAGGTGAACTCGCAGTTAAGGGTGACGGCGTAATGAAATGCTACTATAAAAACCCTGAGGCTACTGCTGAGATTTTAAAGGGCGATTGGTTACTTACAGGGGATATGGCAAAAGAGGATGAGGACGGATTTATCTACCTTGTTGACCGTAAAAAAGACGTTATTATAAGCGGCGGTGAAAATCTATATCCTGTTCAGATTGAGGACCATTTAAGAGCCTTTGATAAAATTAAGGACGTTGCGGTTATAGGTCTTCCCGATAAACGTTTGGGCGAGATTGCAACGGCGATTATAGAAATTAAGCAAGGTTTAAGTTGCACAGAAGATGAGATTAACGAATTCTGTATGACATTACCTAAATATAAAAGACCTCGTAAGATAATTTTTGCAGATGTTCCGCGTAATCCAACGGGTAAAATTGAAAAACCGAAACTGCGTGAAATGTATTGCGGTGGTAGTCTTGTAGAGGCGCAGATAAAGAGTTAATTATAAAAGAGGTTAAAAAAATGACAGCAAAAATTTTTACTTCAGTACTCGTTGTTTGTTTTTTTGCTTTAATGATTTCTGTTGGTCTTTATTGCAGAAAACACGCAACTAATGTTGACGGCTTTGTATTGGGCGGCCGTTCGGTAGGACCTTGGCTTACCGCTTTCGCTTTCGGTACTTCCTATTTTTCGGCAGTTATCTTTGTAGGATATGCAGGTCAGTTTGGTTGGAACTTCGGTTTGGCTTCTACCTGGATAGGTCTTGGTAATGCATTTATCGGTTCGCTTCTTGCCTGGAATATATTAGGCAGACGCACCCGTGTTATGACACAACATATAAATTCGAAAACTATGCCCGATTTTTTCCAGAAACGTTACGGTTCGAATGCGCTCAAAATCGCCGCTTCTTTTATAGTTTTCGTTTTCCTTATTCCTTATACTGCTTCGCTTTATAACGGTCTTTCAAGCCTTTTCGGAATTGCATTTGATATTCCTTATTGGGTATGTATTTTAGCAATGGCAATTCTTACGGGAATATATGTAATTTTCGGCGGATATATGGCTACTGCTATTAACGATTTTATTCAGGGCATTATAATGCTTGCAGGTATTGTAGCAGTAATTCTTGCTGTTCTTAACGAAAACGGCGGACTTATGGGTTCTATGGAAAAACTGGCTACAGGTAAAAACGGCGGTTGGGCTTATGCTTCTTTCTTCGGTCCTAATCCTGTATTCCTTGTTTTCGTTGTTTTACTCACTTCATTAGGTACCTGGGGACTTCCTCAAATGGTTGGAAAGTTTTATGCAATTTCCAACGAAGCCGCTATCAGAAAAGGCACTTTAATCTCAACTGTTTTTGCAATTATTGTAGCAGGTGGCTGCTATTTCTTAGGCGGTTTCGGACGAGTATTTATGACTGCTGATGAGGTTGCCGCTAAGGGATTTGACTCGATTATTCCGTCAATGCTTTCAACCCTTTCTCCTTATATAGTGGGTGTTGTTATTGTATTAGTTCTTGCGGCTTCAATGTCAACCCTTTCTTCTTTGGTTTTGACCTCGGCTTCTACCTTAGCGCTTGACGTTTTGGTTCCTGCAAGTAAAAAAGAGGTCAGCGAAAAGAAAAAACTGTTTATGATGAGATTACTTATTGTATTCTTTATTCTTTTATCTGCAGTTATTGCTATTTTAAAGGATACAATCTGGTCAGATTTTGTATTTATCGCTCAAATGATGGGTGTTTCATGGGGCGCATTGGCAGGCGCTTTCTTAGCACCTTTCCTTTACGGACTTTATTGGAAGAAAACAACCGTTGCTTCGGTTTGGACTTCGTTTGTATTTGGTGTAGGCTTAATGATAGTACAGTTGTTAGTTTCCATGAAAGTTATCGCGTTTGACGGCGGTATTTTAGGCTTTGTATTTACAAACTCACTTTATTCTGGCGTGTTTGCAATGGTTGGCGGACTTGTTATTGTACCGATTGTCAGCCTTTTAACCAAAAAGAGCAAACCCCAAAATGTTGAAGAAATATTTACTTGCTACGACGCTGAAACCACAGTGCCGCTAAGCAAGTCATTAAATGAAAATTAAAAAAGGTGTAAATTATGAAAAAATTAATGTTAGGTAATGAAGCCGTAGCGCGCGGTTTGTTGGAGGCAGGTTGTTCGGTTGTATCAAGTTATCCGGGAACACCCTCTACCGAAATCACAGAGTATGCGGCAAAATATGATGAAATTTACTGCGAATGGGCACCCAATGAAAAGGTTGCTTGTGAAGTGGCTTTTGGTGCTTCATTAAGGGGTGCACGTAGCGCTTGCTGTATGAAACACGTAGGACTTAACGTTGCGGCAGACCCATTGTTTACTATGTCTTATACAGGCGTTAACGGAGGTCTTGTGATTTGTGTGGCAGATGACCCGGGTATGCATTCTTCTCAGAATGAGCAGGATTCCCGCCACTATGCTATAGCATCAAAACTGCCTATGCTTGAACCCTCTGATTCACGCGAGGCTAAGGAATTTGCTAAAATCGCTTTTGAATTATCAGAAAAGTTTGATACACCTGTAATTCTTAGAATGTGTACAAGAATTGCCCACTCACAGTGCAGTGTGGAAATTGAAGAACCTAAAGCAAGGGTTTTAAAAGAGTATGAAAAAAATCCTCAAAAGTACATAATGGCGCCTGCAAATGCAATCCGCCGTCACCCTGTAGTTGAGGAAAGAACCGCTAAACTTACAGAGTTTGCAGAAACTACCGAACTTAACCGTATCGAATGGGCAGAGGATAAAAAACTCGGTATCATTACTTCGGGTACTTGCTATGAGTATGTTAAAGAAGTTTTGGGCGATAGCGTTTCGGTTATGAAAATCGGTCTTGTTAATCCGTTGCCTGTAGATTTAATTAAGGACTTTGCTGAAAAGCACGAACGAGTTGTTGTTATTGAGGAACTTGACCCCGTTATAGAAAACCATTGTAAAGCATTAGGTATTGCGGTTGACGGTAAGAATATTTTATCAATTTGCGGCGAGTTTTCGCAAAAAATCATTGCGGATGCATTGGGCGTTAAGGGTAAAGAATTTGTAGCACCGCTTGAAAATGTTCCCGTACGTCCGCCTGTTATGTGTGCCGGTTGTCCGCACAGAGGTCTTTTCTATGTTCTTTCTAAAAATAAACTCACCGTTCTTGGCGATATCGGTTGTTATACTTTAGGTTCAGCAGCACCGCTTAATGCGATAGATTCCGTTCTTTGTATGGGTGCCAGTGTTTCGGGTGTGCACGGATTTAATAAAGCAGGCGGCAGTGAGGCTGAGAATAAAACTGTTTGTGTAATTGGTGACTCCACATTTATGCATTCGGGTATGACAGGTCTTGCTAACATTGCTTACAACGGTACTAATTCTACCGTTATTATTGTTGATAACTCAATTACAGGTATGACAGGTCACCAACAGAATCCTACAACAGGTTATAATATTAAAGGTGACCCTGCTACTAAGATTGACCTTGAAGCACTTTGTAAAGCACTTGGTATTAATAGGGTTCGCGTTGTAGATCCTTACGATCTAAAGGCTACCGAAGCCGCTGTTAAGGAAGAAGTTGCCGCAAACGAGCCATCGGTAATTATTTCTCGCAGACCTTGTGCATTACTTAAATATGTTAAGGCAAAACCTGCTCTTAAAATTGATTCGGATAAGTGCCGTTCCTGCAAGGCTTGTATGAGAATAGGTTGTCCTGCTATAAGTATGAAAAACGGCAAAGCCGTAATTGATGCGACTCAATGCGTAGGTTGCGGCGTTTGTGAGCAGTTATGTGCATTCGGCGCAATTGGAGGTAATGAGTGATGAAAGTTTCCAATATTATGATTGTAGGTGTAGGCGGTCAGGGTTCGCTTTTAGCAAGTAAACTTTTAGGCAGACTTCTTGTAAACGAAGGTTACGATGTTA
Source organism: Acutalibacteraceae bacterium (assembly GCA_045540535.1). Lineage (GTDB taxonomy): Bacteria > Bacillota > Clostridia > Oscillospirales > Acutalibacteraceae > UBA737. The sequence goes on from JAZQHI010000027.1 coordinate 11,567, forward strand.
AGGTATCTGAGGTTCACGGTATGAGTCAACGCGGAGGAAGCGTTGTTACATACGTAAGATACGGTGAAAAGGTTTATTCTCCGATTATTGATAAAGGCGAAGCCGATTTCATTGTTTCTTTCGAAAAGTTAGAAGCGGCACGTTACGCATCCTATCTTTCAAAGAACGGTAAAATTATCGTAAACTCGCAAGAAATTGATCCTATGCCTGTGATTACGGGTGCTTGTGAATATCCTCACGATGCACTCGGTGATTTAAGCGAAAAGGGATTGGATATTGATTCTATTGATGCTTTGACCCCTGCATTAGAGGCAGGTTCTTCAAAAGCGGTTAATATAGTTCTTATGGGCAGACTTTCAAAAAGTTTACCTATACCGCAAGAAAAGTGGCTTGAGGCTATCGAGCAGACAGTAGCCCCAAAATTTGTAGAAATGAACAAAAAAGCATTTATGCTTGGAAGAGCATAATTATTAATAAGGAGTGATTGTTTTGGAAAAACGCAAATATTATCAACCCGAAGTTGAAACAATGCCCGTTGAAGAAATTAAAAAACTTCAATCCGAAAAACTTGTAAAACAAGTAAAACACGCGTATGAGGACGTACCTTATTACCGCGAACTTATGGATAAAAAGGGTGTAAAACCTGAGGATATTCACGGTATCGAAGATTTACATAAACTTCCCTTTATTGAAAAATCCGATTTACGTGACGGCTATCCTTACGGTATGCTTGGCAAACCGCTTGAAGACTGTGTCAGAATTCAGTCAACTTCCGGTACAACAGGTAAGCGCGTTATTGCATATTACACTCAACACGATATTGACCTTTGGGAAGATTGTTGCGCCCGTGCGTTAGTTGCTGCTGGCGCTGACAAGGAAGATGTTGTTCAGGTTAGTTACGGTTACGGTCTTTTTACAGGTGGTCCCGGTCTTAACGGCGGATCGCACAAGGTAGGCTGTCTTACACTGCCGATGTCATCGGGCAATACCGAACGTCAACTTCAGTTTATGACCGACCTTAATGCTACCGTTATTTGTTGCACACCCTCTTATGCTGCATATTTGGGAGAATCTTTAAAAGAGCGCGGCTACACCCCTGAAACTATTCCACTAAAAGCAGGTATTTTCGGTGCAGAGGCTTGGACCGAAGAAAATCGCCGCGAACTTGAAAAGAATTTGGGTATTAAGGCTTATGATATTTACGGTCTTACCGAAATTTCGGGACCGGGTGTTTCTTTTGAATGTTCCGAACAAGGCGGTATGCATATAAATGAAGACCATTTTATTGCCGAAATAATCAACCCCGAAACAGGCGAACCTTTACCCGAGGGCGAAAAGGGTGAACTTGTTTTCACTTGCCTTGATAAAGAGGCTTTTCCGCTTATACGCTATCGCACTCGTGATATTTGCGTACTAAGCCGTAAGAAATGTTCTTGCGGAAGAACATTTATACGTATGTCTAAACCTATGGGCAGAAGCGATGATATGCTCATTATCCGCGGTGTTAACGTATTCCCGTCACAAATTGAGGCTGTACTTATTAAAGAGGGTTGCTCACTTAACTATCAAATTAAGATTTCACGTGTTAACAACAGTGATACTTTTGATGTTTATGTTGAATTACCGCCTGAGCAGTTTGATGATTCGGTTAAAAACCTTAATGCTAAAGAAAAATCATTGCAAAATGCTCTTAGAAGTATGCTCGGCATCGGACCTGCAGTTCATCTAGTACCGCCTAAGACTATTGCCAGAAGCGAAGGCAAAGCCGTACGTATTATTGATGAACGTAAATTATACTAATAATAGGAGGTAATTTATAATGGCTATAAGACAACTTTCTGTATTTGTTGAAAATAAAAAGGGTACTCTTCACGAAATAACCGATGTTTTGGCAAAGTCGGGAATTGATCTACGTTCAATGTGCATAGCAGATACAAGCGATTACGGTATTGTACGTATTATTGCTAGCCAACCTGACCGCGCTAAAGAAATTTTGAATAAAAGTCGGATCGTA
>JAZQHI010000028.1:0-2924 GCA_045540535.1 Acutalibacteraceae bacterium
TGCCTTATTCGTTAACAGTTGCAGGTATTTCTTTTGTATGCTATTTGATTTCAGGTTTTGTACCTAATTGGTATATTATGTTACCTGTTGGTGCAGTATTAACTGTAGTTACACTATTTGTTATAAAACTTGCTACTAAGAAAAGCGCTGAGTAATTTAAATATGTAGATTAAAACCTCGATGAATTTCATCGAGGTTTTTTATTTAATCTCCAACTTCGGTGTGATTTCTGAATAATAGCGACACGCACCAAATACCTGCAAGAGCAATTACGGTGTAAACAATTCTGCTGATGATAGCATCTGTGCCGCCGAAAGCCCAAGCGACAAGGTCAAATTGGAAAAGACCTACAAGACCCCAGTTGAGCGAACCGATAATTACGAGGATTAAACAAATTTTATCAAACATAACATTTCAACTCCTTTGTTAGAAATATTTTGTTCAAAAATTATTCTAATATACAAAAAACACAGTGAAAATTTTTCACTGTGTTTTTTTAAAAATTATTCAAAACTCATTATACAGTTCATATCATAAAGTCCGTTCGGTTTTCCGTGAATAAATTTTGCCGCTTTAACTGCACCAACGGCAAATACTTCTTTAGAATAGGCAGAGTGTGAAATTGTAATTACTTCGTCATGACCTGCAAATATTACATCATGCTCACCAACGATAGTACCGCCTCTTACAGAATGTATGCCAATTTCGTTCTTTTCGCGTTTCTGACGTTTTGAATGACGGTCGTATTCGTAATTCTTAGTATCTCCAAAAACCTCGTTAACGCTGTTTGCAAGCATAATAGCAGTGCCCGAGGGGGCATCTAACTTTTGATTGTGATGTTTTTCAACAATTTCAATATCAAAACCGTCACCTAAAATTTTTGCGGCACGTTTTGCAAGGCTGCAAATTAAATTTACACCTAAAGACATATTAAATGTAAAGAAAACGGGTATTTCTTTAGCGGCATCGTTTATCTGCTTAATTTGGCTATCGCTATAACCTGTTGTAGCAATTACCAAGGGTATTTTCTTTTCCAATGCGTAGCCTAACATATCGTCAAGTAAAACGGGATTAGAAAAGTCAATAATCAAATCGCAGTCAACATTAATTTCACCAAAATTTTTAAAAACAGGGAAGTCCTGCGAATTATTGAATTTATCAACCCCTGCAACAATTTGCATTTCGGGTTCGTTTTTAACGGCTTCTGCTACAAAACCGCCCATTTTACCGCCCGAGCCGCAAAGAATTACATTAATCATTTTTTCACATCCTAAAAATTAAAGTTTAAAACCGCATTCAATGAGTTTTTTCTTTAAAAATTCTAAATTAGAGTCATTCATTTGGTAAAGCGGCAATCTGCAAGGTCCAACCTCTTTACCAATAAGATTCATAGCCTGTTTTACGGGTATTGGATTAACGTCACAAAAAAGCGCTTCTATCAGCCCAGTGTACTTAATTTGTAAATCAAGTGCATTTTTAAAGTTACCGTTAAAATACTCATAACACATATTATGCGTTTCGCGAGGAAGTATATTCGATAAAACCGAAATTACACCGTCGCCCCCTAAAGAAAGCATTGGAACAATCTGGTCGTCGTTACCTGAATATATTGCCAAATCATCTCCGCAAAGATAACGTGTTTTTGCAACCGATGCAATATCACCGTTGGCTTCTTTAGTAGCAACGATATTGGGGTGTTTAGAAAGTTTTTGATAGGTTTCGGGTTTAATTGCAACACCTGTTCTTGACGGAACGTTATAAAGAATAATAGGTTTATTAACGCGGTCTGCAATGTAGTTATAGTGCGCTACAAGACCTTCTTGTGAAGTTTTATTGTAGTAAGGTGTTACCATTAAAAAGGCGTCAGCGCCTCTGCTTTCTGCGTCAGAACAAAGTTCAACCGAATAAACGGTGTCGTTACTACCAGTTCCTGCAATAATGGGGACTCTTTTTTGCGCTGTTTTTGCGGCTACTTCGATAACTTTAAGGTGTTCATCGTACCTGAGAGTAGATTTTTCACCCGTAGTACCGCAAATTACAAGCGCATCAATACCGCCGTTTATTTGTTCTTCAACAAGATTTTCCAGTTTTGAAAAATTTACACTTCCGTCCTCATTCATAGGGGTAATAAGAGCCGTTGCGGCACCTTTAAAGATAGATTGCTTCATAAGAACCACTCCTAACGGAAATATTTAAAATATAATTTATTAATCCATAAATCCTTTTGCACAAAGAAGTTCTGCTAAAAGAACTGCCCCGCCTGCGGCACCGCGCAAGGTGTTATGTGAAAGGCAAACAAATTTATAATCGTACTGAGTATCTTCACGAAGACGTCCTGCGTGAATAGCCATACCGCCCTCAAGGTCGCGGCAAAGGTTTGTTTGAGGCATATTATCCTCTTCATAATAGTGAATAAACTGCTTAGGTGCATGGGGGAGTTCCATTTCCTGAGGTACGCCCGCAAAGTTTTTCCAAGCGTCAAGAATTTCTTCTTTTGAGGGTTTGTTTTTGAAAGAAACGAATACTGCCGCCATGTGACCGTCCGACACGGGAACACGTAAGCATTGAGCAGTAAATTTAGGGTTGGTTGCGGGAACGATTTCGCCGTTCTCAATTTTACCCCAAATCTTAAGAGGCTCTTTTTCGCTCTTTTCTTCTTCACCGCCGATAAAGGGGATAACGTTATCAATCATTTCGGGCCAACGCTCAAAAGTTTTACCTGCACCTGAAATTGCCTGATAAGTACAAACAAGGCTTTTTTCAACACCGAATTTATCAAGCGGATAAAGCGCGGGAACATAACTTTGTAAAGAACAGTTGGATTTAACTGCAATAAAGCCTTTTTTAGTGCCAAGGCGTTTTCTTTGTGCTTCGATTACATCGGTGTGCTGAGGATTGATTTCAGGAATTATCATCGGAACATC